>JBAZNL010000020.1 GCA_041649275.1 Candidatus Izemoplasmatales bacterium | reverse complement strand
ATCCAGAGCCTCAACGGCCGCTACATCACGGCCGAAGACGTCAATACGAATACGAAGGACATGGATTTCGTCGCGATGGAGACCGATCACGTCGTCGGCCTCGAGGGCAAATCCGGCAACCCGTCGCCGATCACCGCGCTCGGCGCATACCACGGCATCCGCGCCGCGATCAAGTTCGCGTTCGGCGACGACGACGTCTCCAAGCGCACGTTCGCCGTCCAGGGCGCCGGCCAGACCGGATACTACCTGATCAACTATCTCGTCGAGAACAAGGCGAAGAAGATCTACTTCTCCGAAATCAACCCGAAGCACATCGAACGCATGAAGAAGGAGCATCCCGAGGTCGAATACGTCAAGCCCGAGAACTTCTTCGAGTGCGACGTCGACGTTATCAGCCCCTGCGCCCTCGGCGCGGTCCTGAACGACGACACGATCCCGAAGATCAAGGCGAAGGTGATCGCCGGCACGGCGAACAACGTTCTCCTCGACGAAGACCGCCACGGCAACATGATCAAGGACAAGGGCATCCTCTACGCCCCCGACTTCGTGATCAACGCCGGCGGCGTCATCAACGTCTTCAACGAGCTCGGCACCTACAACCGCGACAAGGTCGTCCGCGACGTCGAGAAGATCTACGACCGTCTGATCGACATCTTCACGATCGCCCGCGACGAGAACATCCATACCCAGGAAGCCGCCAAGCGCTTCGCCAAGAAGCGCATGGAGACGATCGGCCGCGTCCGCGCCAACTACGTCCCGCGCTGAGATGCGCCGGCTGACGTTCCTCTGCGGGTATTTCGGCAGCGGCAAGTCGGAGGTCGCGGTCAATCTCGCGATCCGGCGCCGGGTCGGCTATCTCGTCGACCTCGACATCGTCAATCCGTACTTCCGCAGCCGCGAAGCGGACAAACCGCTTCGCGACGCCGGCGTGAACGTCGTCTCCTCGCCCCTCAAGGATGCGATCTACGCCGACATGCCCTACCTGTCGAAAGACGTCTTCAAGCCGTTCTACGACAAGGAATCGACGGCGATCTTCGACCTCGGCGGCAACGACCTCGGCGCGACCCTGCTCCGGCAGTTCCGCGACCTCGCCGCCGCCGAGCCCGTCGACCTGTTCCTGGTCGTGAACGTGTACCGCGACGACACTTCCACGCCGGATTCCCTGATCGCCCTCATCGGCGCGATCGAGGATGCCGGCGGCATCAGGGTCACCGGCCTCGTCAACAACGCCAACCTGCTTCGGGACACCACGTACGAAGAAGTGGCGGCGGGCGAAGCCGTTTTGACCGCGGTCGCCGCCCGCACGGGCCTTCCCGTGGTCTTCACCGCGATTCCCGAAACGATCTACGACCCGGCCCGCAAGGTGTCCGGAGAACCTTTGCCCCTGAAACTCTATCTTCGCCAATCTTGGCTCTAGGAGGATTTCCATGCCGAAAGGAAGACTCACGTTCGAGTACGAACGCTGCAAGGGCTGCGGCCTGTGCGTCACCTTCTGCCCCGTCAAGATCCTGTATCAGGACAAGAACTGGATGAACAACCAGGGCTACAACCTGATCCGGATCACCGACGAGGACAAATGCATCGCCTGCGCCACCTGCGCGCTGATGTGCCCCGACTCGATCATCACCGTGGAGGTGCTGAAATAATGGCCAACAAAGTGCTCATGAAAGGCAACGAGGCGATCGCCCTCGCGGCCGTCAAGGGCGGTGTCGAAGCCTATTTCGGCTACCCCATCACCCCCCAGAACGAAGTCTCCGAATACCTCTCGAAGTACATGTTCGAGCAGGGACGCGTGTTCCTGCAGGCGGAATCGGAAGTCGCCGCGATCAACATGGTCTACGGCGCCGCGGCCTCCGGCGCCCGGGCGATGACGTCCTCGTCCTCGCCGGGCATCGCCCTCAAGCAGGAGGGCATCAGCTACCTCGCCGGTTCCGAACTGCCGGCCGTGATCGTCTCCGTCATGCGCGGCGGCCCCGGTCTCGGCGGCATCCAGCCGTCCCAGGGCGACTACTACCAGGCGACGCGCGGCGGCGGGAACGGCGACTACCACACGATCGTCTTCGCCCCCGAGTCGATCCAGGAGACCGTGGACGTGATCAAGGAAGCCTTCGACGTGGCCGACTACTACCGCAATCCGGTGATGATCCTCGTCGACGGCCTGATCGGCCAGATGATGGAAGCCGTCGACGTGAACAAGCCGACGACGAAGCGCTTCGTCCCGCCCAAGGACTGGGCGGCCGGCGGAATGGCCGGGCACCAGGGCCGGAACACGATCTGCTCGCTCTATCTCGACCCCTATGAGCTCGAGGCGCACAACCTGAAGCTCCAGAAGAAATACCAGCATGCGACCGCAAACGAGACCCGCTTCGAACTCGTGAACATGGACGACCCCGACTATGTCGTCGTCGCCTACGGCACGATGGCGCGCGTCGTCCGCTCCGCGATCGAGATCCTCGCGAAGAAGAAGCTGAACGTCGGGATGATCCGGCCGATCACCCTCTGGCCGTTCCCGAAGGCGCCCTTCAAGGCGATCAACCGCAACTGCAAGGGCATCCTCGTCTGCGAGATGAGCCTCGGACAGATGCTCGACGACGTCCGCATCATGAACAACGGCGCCCTGCCGGTCGCTTTCTTCGGACGCGCCGGCGGTGTCGTGCCCGAACCGGAGGAGGTCGCCGAGGCGATCCTCCACTTCGATGAGCGGAGGGTCGACTGATGGAAATCAAATACAGGAAGTCCAAGGGACTCACCGACAAGCCGCTGTCCTACTGCCCGGGTTGCACCCACGGCATCATCCACAAGCTCGTCGCCGAATCGCTTGAAGAGCTCGGCGTCCTCGACCGCACCGTCGGCGTCGCCTCCGTCGGCTGCTCGGTGTTCTCCTACGAATTCTTCAACTGCGACATGATCCAGTGTCCGCACGGCCGCGCCGCGGCCGTCGCCACCGGCATCAAGCGGACCCATCCCGACGACATCGTCTTCACCTACCAGGGCGACGGCGACCTCGCCTCGATCGGCATCGCCGAGACGATCCACGCCGCCAACCGCGGCGAGAACGTCACGATCATCTTCGTCAACAACGCGATCTACGGCATGACCGGCGGCCAGATGGCCCCGACCTCGCTGATCGGCCAGAAGACGACGACCTCGCCGATGGGCCGCGACGCCCATCTCCACGGCAACCCGATCCACATCTCCGAGATGTTCTCGCAGATCGAGGGCGTCGCCTACCTCGAGCGCTGCTCCGTCTACAACCCGCGCCAGGTGCGAAACGCGAAGAACGCGATCAAGAAGGCCTTCACCTATCAGAAGGAAGGCTGCGGCTTCACGATGGTCGAGATCCTCTCGACCTGCCCCGTCAACTGGGGAAAGACGCCCCAGGACGCGCTCAAGTGGGTCGAAGAAGAGATGACCAAGGTCTTCCCGATGAAGGTGTTCCGGGATGCGGGGGTGGAAAGCCATGAATGACGCCGTGAACGTGAAGGTCGCCGGCTTCGGCGGCCAGGGCGTGATGATGTTCGGGCAGATGCTCGCGTATTCGGCCACCGAGGAGGAGATGTACGCCCTCTGGGTCCCGTCCTACGGACCGGAGACCCGCGGCGGCACCGCCAACTGCTCGGTGATCGTCTCGAAGAAGCCGATCAACTCGCCCGTCTTCCAGAAGGCCGACCGTCTCGTCGCCTTCAACCTGCCGTCGCTCCAGAAGTTCAAAGACAAGGTCGTCCCGGGCGGCCTCGTGCTCTACAACTCCTCGCTCATCAAGGACGAGGTCGCGATCGAAGGCGTCACCGTCCTCGCCGTTCCGGCGAACGACGTCGCCCTCTCCCTCGGCAACGTCCAGGTCGCCAACATGGTGATGCTCGGCGCCTTCCTCGAGGCGACCGGAATGTTCATGGACGCGACCGTCGACCACATCCTCCAGAAGTTTCTCGGCGAGCGCAAGGCGCACCTGATGCCGATCAACCGGGATGCGATCGCCGCCGGCCGCGGGCTCGCGAAAGGCGGGGCGATGCCCCATGCTTGAGAAGGTCTCGGACCTGTTCCGCCTGACCGAGGGACTCCGTCCGTACCGTCTCGCGGTCGTCTGCGCCCACGACGAGTTCGTCGTCGACGCCGTCGCGATGGCGGCGGAACGCGGCCTTGTCGAACCGATCCTGATCGGCCGGCTCGCCGAGATCGCCGAACTGGCCTGCCGCTTCAAGATGAAGAAACCGTTTGAGATCGTCGACAAGCCCGATGACGAATCCGCCGTCCGCCACGGCATCGACCTCGTGAACAGGGGCGAGGCCGACATCCTGATGAAGGGACTCGTCGACACGAAGGTCCTCCTCAAGGGCGTCGTGAACAGCGAGTGGGGGATCAAGGACGCACCGCTCCTCTCGCACGTCGGGATCGTCTCCGTTCCGCTCGTCGACCGCGTCCTGTTCGCCACCGACGGCGCGATGAACATCGCCCCCTCCGTCGCCGAGAAGACGCTTCTGATCGAGAACGCGGTGAAGCTCGCCCGCACCCTCGGCTACGACCGCCCGAAGGTCGGACTCGTGTCCGCCGTCGAGAAGGTCAATCCCAAGATCGCGTCGACCCTCGACGCCGACGAGGTGAAGAAGACCTTCGCCCTCCGCGGCGACTGCGGCTTCGACGTCGACGGACCGTTCGCGATCGACAACCTCGTCTCCGCCGATTCGGTCCGACACAAGGGTCTTTCAGGCCCCGTGGCCGGCCGGGCCGACATCCTCGTGTTCCCCAACCTCGACGGCGGAAACGTCTTCTATAAGACGGCCGTCTTCCTCGCCGGCGCGGAAGCCGCCGGCCTCGTGATCGGCGCGCGCGTGCCGATCGTGCTCACGAGCCGGGCGGACGCCCCGGAAACGAAACTCCATTCGATCGCGCTCGCGGTGGTGTACGGACATGGACTATCTGATTCTCGTCATTAACCCCGGCTCGACCTCGACGAAGGTCGCCGTCTTCATCAACGACAAGCTCATCCAGGAGCACGTCCTGAAGCACGACGCGGAGACGCTCAAGCAGTTTCCGACGGTCGCCCACCAGAAGGACTTCCGGAAGCAGATCATCCTCGACTTCCTCGCCGAGCACCGCTACACGCCCGAAAACATCGACGTCTTCGTCGGCCGCGGGGGGATGCTGAAACCGCTGAGGAACAGCGGCACCTACCTCGTCACGAAGACGATGGTCGACGACCTTTCCGTCGGCCGCTACGGCTATCATGCCAGCAACCTCGGCGCGATGATCGCCTATGAGCTCGCCGAACCGCTCAACCGTCCGGCCTACATCGTGAACCCGGTCGTGATCGACGAGATGGAGGACATCGCCCGCGTCTCCGGCCTGTCCGGGATCGAGCGAGTCTCGATCTTCCACGCCCTCAACCACAAGGCGATCGCCAAGCGCCACGCCAAGGTCGTCGGCCGCGACTACGAGGACCTGACGATGATCATCGCCCATCTCGGCGGCGGGATCTCCGTCGGTCTGCACGACCACGGCCGCGTCGTCGACGTGAACAACGCCCTCGGCGGCACCGGCCCGTTCTCGCCGGAGCGCGCCGGCACGGTCCCGACCTATCCGCTCGTGGACATGTGCTATTCCGGCAGGTACGCGATCGGCGACGTCAAGAAGATGCTTGCGGGCCAGGGCGGACTCGTCTCCTATCTCGGGACCTCGAACGGTCTTGAGATCAAGCGCCGCATCGAGGCGGGCGACGAGACCGCGCGGTTCTATCTCGACGCGATGGCCTATCAGGTCGCCAAGGAGATCGGCTCGCTCTACTTCGTCGCCGGCGGAAAGGTCGACGCGATCATCCTCACCGGCGGCCTCGCGTACAACCCGATGTTCGTCGACATGATCAAGGCCCGCGTCCAGCCGATCTTCCCGGTCACCGTCTATCCCGGCGAGGACGAGATGCGCGCGCTCGCCGAAGGGACCCTGCGCGTCCTCACCAAACAGGAGAAGCTGCAGGTCTACCGCTGAATCGAGAGGGGAACTGATCCGTTCCCCTTTTTCATTCTTCGAAACGTGTGTATAATGGGAGTGAGGACGGGAGGGATCGCGATGATCGAGATCGGCGAAGCCCTGGCGCTGGCCAGGCAGATGGACGAGGCGATTTCCGGGAAGACGGTCGCGGACGCGGCCTTTCTTTCCGCACCCCACAGATTCTGCTGGATCGGGATGGATCCCGCGGCGGCGGCCGATCGTCTGCGCGGACGGACCGTCGAGCGCGTCCAGGCGGTCGGCGGCCGCGTCGTCGTCCGCTGTTCGGGCGGACAGAACGTCGCGATCGGCGAGGACGTGACGGTGCGCTACTGCGACCCGCGCCTCGAGAAGACGCAGATGCTCCTGTCGTTTGCGGACGGGACGAACCTGACCGCCCGCGTCAAGCTCTACGGCTACCTGTCGGTCGGCGGCGAGGACGAGCTGCGCGCGAATCCCTATTACGTCGCGCACGCGGACGGAATCGCGCCGCTTTCCCCCGACTTCACGGTCGAACGCTTCGCCCGGACGGCAACGGAGAACCCGCGCCTGTCGGTGAAGGCCCTGCTCGCGACCGGACAAAGGATCCCCGGCGTCGGGAACGGTACGATCCAGGACGTCCTCTGGACCGCCCGCCTCCGCCCCGAGACCCGGGTGTCCGCGCTTCGGGAAGAAGAGATCCTCCGCCTCTACGAAGCGCTCGTCGGGACGACGCGCGCGATCGCCGCGGCCGGCGGACGCGCCTCCTTCGTCGACCTCCATGGAAACCACGGCCTCTACGCCGAACGTACGCGTCGCCCCGACGGACGCTGTCCGGCGTGCGGGACGACGATCGTCGAGAAGGCCTTTCTCGGCGGGAAGGTGCGCTACTGCCCGGCGTGCCAGGAGGACAGGCGATGAGGATCATGACCTTCAATCTCCGGATCGCCCTCGAA
Source organism: Candidatus Izemoplasmatales bacterium (assembly GCA_041649275.1). NCBI lineage: Bacteria > Bacillati > Mycoplasmatota > Mollicutes > Candidatus Izemoplasmatales > Candidatus Izemoplasmatales bacterium. Next base: position 20,665 of record JBAZNL010000020.1, on the reverse strand, counting down.
AGCGACGGAAAGAACGCCTGGGAGAAGCGTCTCCCGCTTCTGAAGGAATATCTCGGAAGGATCCGCGTGCCGATCCTCTGCACGCAGGAACTCGATCCGGCGATGACGCGGGACCTGCTCGACGTCACGCCCTTCTACCGCGCGGTCGGTTCCCCCCGCGACACCGGCCGGGGCGAGGGGACGCCGATCCTCTATGACCCGAGGAAAACGAAGCTGGTGCGCGATACGACCCGCTGGCTGTCCGACACCCCCGGGATTCCCTCGACCCTCCCCGGCAGTTTCTTTCCGCGGATCGCGGTCGAAGCTGTCTTCGAAACGCCGCAAGGAAAGGTCATCCGGGTCGTTTCCACCCATTTCGACTACGGCGACGTCGCGGTGCGGCGCCGCCAGGCGGAGATCCTCCTCGGGCTCCTCGACGCGACCGATCCGAAGCGGGTCCTGCCGACCGTCGTCGCAGGCGATTTCAACGCCGGACCCGACGAACCGCTCCATGCCCTCTTCGACTCCGCCGGCTTCCGCCCCGCGATCCCGCTTTCGGCGTCGCCAACCACCTTTCACGCCTTCGGGCATGTTGCGGCGGCGATCGACTACGTCTACGGGAGAAACCTGTCCTTCACGTCCGCGACCGTTCCACAGGAACGGCCGGAAGGGCGCTTCCTCTCCGATCACGACCCGATCCTGGTGGCGGTGCGCCTGCGCTGATGGCTCTTGAGCCCCCTTAGGGGGCTTTTCCATGAAGAAGGAGACAAACGCGGCGGAAAGTGAAATTTCTGTGAAATCGCAGCGTGCGGTTCTTGACCGCACTGAAAAAAGTGATATAATGATGTTAGCACTTTAGATAAGAGAGTGCCAACTACTATTCAGAAGGAGTAAGGAAATCCATGTTGAGACCACTGCATGACAACGTCGTTCTGAAGAAGGAAAAGAACGAGAAGAAGACCGCGAGCGGCATCATCCTGTCCGCCGAGGCGAAGGAAGCCCCGAGCTACGCGACGATCGTCGCCGTCGGACCGGGCGCCGTCGTCGACGGGAAGCTCGTGCCCCCGACCGTGAAGGCCGGCGAGCGCGCGGTGTTCAAGAAGTATTCGACCACCGAGGTCAAGATCGAGGAAGAGGAGTACCTGCTCATCGCCGAGAAGGACATCCTCGCCATCGTCGAGTAAGGGAGGAAGGAACCATGCCGAAGGAAATCCGCTATTCCAAGGACGTCCGCGACGCGATGCTGAGAGGCGTCGACACGCTCGCCGACGCCGTCCGCATCACGCTCGGCCCGAAAGGCCGCAACGTCGTCCTCGACAAGGGCTATGGCTCGCCGCAGATCGTCAACGACGGCGTCACGATCGCCCGCGAGATCGAACTCAAGGACGCGTTCGAGAACATGGGCGCGAAACTCGTCTACGAGGCCGCGAACAAGACCAACGACGTCGCCGGCGACGGCACCACGACCGCAACCCTGCTCACCCAGGCGATGATCCATCGCGGCATCGCCGCCGTCGAGCGCGGCGCCAACCCGGTCCGGATGCGCGAGGGCATCGAGCACGCCGCGAAGGAGATCTCCGCCCGCCTGCTTTCCCGTTCCCATCAGATCGCCTCGAACGAGGATATCGCCTCGGTCGCGACCGTCAGTTCGGGCAGCGACGAGATCGGGAAGATCATCGCAGAAGCGATGGCCAAGGTCGGGAAGGACGGCGTCATCTCCGTCGACGACTCGAAGGGCGTCGAGACCTACCTCGAGGTCGTCGAGGGCATGCAGTACGACAAGGGCTACATGTCGCCCTACATGGTCACCGACCGCGAGAAGATGGAAGTCGTCCTCGAGAACGCCAACATCCTCGTCACCGACCAGAAGATCACCACCGTGAAGGACGTCCTGCCGCTCCTCGAGCAGGTCGTGCAGATGTCGAAGCCGCTCCTCATCGTCGCCGACGACATCGAGAACGAAGTCCTCAGCACGCTCATCGTGAACAAGCTGCGCGGCACCTTCAACGTCGTCGCCACCAAGGCTCCCGGCTTCGGCGACAACCAGAAGGAGATCCTCGCCGACATCGCGATGATGACGGGCGCGACCTTCGTCGCCAAGGACCTCGGGATGGAGATCAAGGACGTCACCGTCGAAGCCCTCGGAATGGCGAAGAAGATCGTCGTCACGAAGGACGCCACGACCCTGATCGACGGTGTCGGAAACAGGGAACAGATCGCCGTCCGCGTCCAGCAGATCAAGAAGCAGATGGAGCTCTCGACCTCCGAGTACGACAGGAAGAAGTTCGCCGAACGGCTCGCCAAGCTTTCGAACGGCGTCGCCGTCGTCAAGGTCGGCGCCACCACCGAGACCGAGCTCAAGGAGAAGAAGCTGAAGATCGAGGACGCCCTGAACGCCACCAAGGCGGCGGTCGCCGAAGGCATCGTCGTGGGCGGCGGCGCGGTCCTCGTCGAGATTCACAACGAACTCAAGAAAGTCCTGAAATCGCCCGAGAACGACGTCCAGAAGGGCATCAACGTGGTCCTCGAATCGCTCACCGCCCCAGTCGCGCAGATCGCCGAGAATGCCGGCTACGACGCCGTCGAGATCGTCGAGAAGCAGAAGGCCGCGAAACCGAACTATGGCTTCAACGCCCTCACCGGCGAGTGGGTCGACATGTTCAAGGCCGGCATCGTCGACCCGACCAAGGTCACGCGCAGCGCCGTCCTGAACGCCGCCTCGATCTCCGCCCTCTTCATCACCACCGAGGCGGGCGTCGCGATCCTGAAGGAAGAGAAGCCCGCGCCGGCGATGCCGTCGCCCGACATGTATTGAGAATCCCCCAGGCAAGGACGAAAGTCCTTGCTTTTTTTGTGTCCGAAAGCCCGGAATTGCTTTGACCTTTCCCGGATCCTGAATTATAATAGGTCTGTCGCCGGACGACGGCGGACATCCAAAAATCCCACAGGCGAGGTACATCCATGAGAATCGGAATCATCGGACCGATCGGTTCGGGCAAGTCGCTTCTGTCCCGCAAGCTATCCCAGTACTACAACTGCACGCTGGTCATGGAGCCGGTCGAGAAGAACGAGTATCTCCCCTATTTCTACCAGGACAAGGAGACGTTCGCGATGCTTTCGCAGAACGCCTTCTACAGCGCCCTCTTCCTGCTCATGTGGAAGACGAAGGGGCAGGAGAACGTCGTCTGCGACTCGACGCTGTTCTCCAACCTCGTCTTCACCGAACTGCTCCGCCTCGACGGGACGATGACGGCGATGGAGGTCGCGCTCACCTACGCGATCGCCGACGAGCATCTGAAGCGCCTTCCCGACGTCGACGTCCACATCGTCCTCGTCCGGCCGATCCCGCAGCTCTTCGAGAACGTCCGCAAGCGCGGCCGCGAGATCGAGAAGAACCAGGAGGACTACCTGAACTACCACTACGCCAACTACTACGACGTCCTCCGCCGCATCTTCCGGAACTACCGCGTCCCCGAACAGAAGATCCTCTGGCTGCCGGTAAACGACATGAACAATCCCGTCGAGTTCAAGGAGATCGTCGCCAAGATCGAAGCGAAGTACGAAAGCCAGAAGCTGATGACCAGATAAGCAAAGCGTCGACCGCACGGTCGACGCTTTGTTCTTATCGGGGAAGGGGATGGGTTCGGAACCACGCGACCGTGTCGCGGACGGTGACGGAAAAGGGGATCGGGTCGGGCACGAGATCGCGCCGCATGCGGGCGTTGTCGTAGTCGTAGTTCTCCTCGAGGGCGTCGATCATGACGTTCGAGAAACCCTTCATGAAGAGACCGCCGAGGCGGGCGAGCGCGACCGGGACGCGGAGCACCGGGACCTTCCGTCCCTCCGCGGCGAAGAGCGCCTCGTAGAGCTGGCGGACGGTGACGTTGTGGGCGGCGAGGATGCAGGAGCCGGAATAGCGTTCGACGGCCGCACGGCGGATCGCCGCCGCGACGTCGCGGACGTCGATGAAGTTGTAGCCGCCCCGGATGCAGAAGGCGAACCGCATCGCGAAGGTGCGCGCGATCTCGCGACCCGCGGCCGAAGGCTTGTAGTCGTGGATCCCGATGACGGCCGACGGGTAGAGGATGCAGCCCTGGAGGGCTCCGGTCGAAAGCAGGCGGTGGACGTAGGCGGTCGCAAGCGCCTTCGAGCGCGCATAGGCGTTATGGAAAGAATCGGGGTCGAAGCGGTCCGGTTCGCGGATCGGACGCGGCGGTTCCGGCTTGGCGATCGCGTCCACGGAGGAGACGAAAACGAGCCGTACCCCGCGGGCGACGCAGAAGTCGGCGATCGTGCGGGTCCCGTCGTAGTTGATCCGGACGGTGTCTCCGCCGTGGCGGTTGGAGAGATCGATGAGGGCGGCGAGATGGACGAGAACGTCGCCGTCCCGGACGTGCGCGGCGAGAAAGTCGGCATCGAAGACGTCGCCGTAGACCTTCTCGACGGCCAGATCGGATAGCGCCGCGCCGTCGCGCCGAAGCAGCAGCCGGACGGGCTCTCCATGTTCGACGAACAGTCTTGCAAGATTGTTACCGATGTGCCCCGTGGCACCCGTAATCACGACCATCCGGACCCTCCGCGCGTCATGCATAGCACCATTATATCAAAATTCCGACGATATGTTATAATGGGATTTGACCAGTCATCGCCACGGAGGATCCCTATGGAGATCAGAGACATCGTCGCCGCCCAGCGCGCCCATTTCGAAACCGGCGCCACCCGCCCGCTTTCGTTCCGCATCGACGCCCTCAGGCGGCTCTACGCCGCAATCAGGAAACACGAACCGGCGATCGAGGCGGCGCTTGCGGCCGATCTCGGGAAACATCCCCACGAGGCCTACCTCACCGAGATCGGGATCGTCCTCGCCGAGATCACGCATACCCTCCGGCACCTGCGTCGCTGGAGTCGGCCGAAGCGCGTCCCGACGCCGCTTCCGCTGTTCTCGGCGAGCTCGCGGATCGTCCGCGAACCTTTCGGCGTGGTGCTCGTCATGTCGCCGTGGAACTATCCCTTCCAACTCGCCGTCGACCCGCTCGTCGGCGCGGTCGCCGGCGGAAACTGCGCCGTCGTCAAGCCCGGCTCCTATGCCCCCGAGACGGCGAAGGCGATCGCGGCGGTGATCGCCGAGGCGTTCTCCCCGGAGCACGTGACGACCGTCCTCGGCGGCCGCGAGGAGAATTCACGGCTGCTCGAAGAGAAGTTCGACTACATCTTCTTCACCGGCAGCCAGGCCGTCGGGAAGACGGTGATGACGGCCGCCGCGGCGCATCTCACTCCGGTCTCGCTCGAACTCGGCGGGAAGAGTCCATGCGTGCTCGCGCCGGACGCGGACCTGAAGCTCGCCGCCCGCCGGATCGCCTTCGGGAAGACGGTGAACGCCGGCCAGACCTGCGTCGCCCCCGACTACCTCCTGATCCGGGAGAAGGAGAAGCCGGCCTTCCTCGCCTACTACCGCGCCGCCCTCCAGGAGTTCTTCGGTGACGATCCGCTCACGAACTCCGAGTATCCGAAGATCGTGAACGCGAAGCACCACCAGCGCCTCCGCGGCCTGATGCAGGGGATGGACCAGGTGATCGGCGGCTCCTGGAGCGAGACCAGGATCGCGCCGACGGTGCTCGACGGCGTGACCGGGGCCGATCCCGTGATGCAGGAGGAGATCTTCGGCCCGATCCTGCCGTTGATCGACTACGAGACCGACGAGCAGGCGATCGCCTTCATCCGGAAGCGCGACCGGCCGCTCGCGTTCTACCTCTTCACCAAGGACCGGAGCCGCGAACGGCGCTACCTCGAGGAACTCAGTTTCGGCGGCGCAACCGTCAACGACACGCTGATGCACGTCGCCAGCGGCGAACTCGGCTTCGGCGGCGTCGGCGCCTCCGGCATGGGCGCCTACCACGGGATCCATTCGTACGAGACGTTCACCCACGCCAAGCCGATCCTGAAGCGCCACAACTGGGTCGACCTCGACGTCCGCTACCATCCCTATACGAAACGCAAGGGCGTCGTCACCCGGGCGATGCTCAAGTGACGGGAGGCAACCGACGATGAAGATCCTGATCATCTACGATACCGTCTTCGGGAACACCCAGAAGATCGCCGAGGCGATCGCCGACGGCTTCGCGGCGGCGAAGGCGGAATGCCGCCTCGTCCATGCGGGCGACGTCGCGGCCGACGACGTCGCCGCCGCCGACCTCGTGCTCGTCGGTTCGCCGACGCGCGCCTTCCAGGCTACCCCGACGACGATGAAGACCCTGAAGAATCCCGCCCTCCCGCTTTCCGGCAGGCGTTCGGCGGCGTTCGACACGCGCCTCGACCCGGCCGAGATCAGGTCCGGGTTCTTCCGCGGCGTCGTGAACACCTTCGGATTCGCGGCCGACAGGATCGAGAAGGCGCTTCAAAAGCGCGGCGCGGTCCTCATCGCGCCGGCGCAGGCGTTCTTCGTCATCGGCGACCAGGGCACCGTCCTCCGCAAGGGCGAGACCGACGGCGCCTTCGACTGGGCGCGGACGCTTCTCGCAGCTGCCGGGGGAAACTGAACGACCCATCGATGAACGGACCTTCACGGATGGAGGGCCGTTTTCATCTTCTCGTCATGAAAAGGGTTTCACGCGATTGCGCGGACTGTCTTTTCGTGATAAACTGATTCTGTTTTGAAACGGACAAACTGAATAGCGATCGCCAATATAATATGGATAATTCGGTTCCATAGTCTCTACCAGACGACCTAATCGTCTGACTATTGGTCTCATTTCTTCTGCGTCCGCACTCCGGGACGCGGATCATTTTGTTGGCGAGCGAAGGATTTTCTTCACTTGCTTTTTTTGTTTGTCCGGGACAAGACAAATTCGACACGGAGGGAAACAGAAGAAATGAAAAGCATCGCCAAGTTTTTCCGCCTCGCCGAAAATGGGACGACCTTCAAGCGGGAACTGGTGGCAGGAGCCACGACGTTCTTCGCGATGGTCTACATCATTTTCGTCAACCCGAACATCCTCGGCGCCACCGGCATGCCGAAGGAAGCGGTGTTCCTCGCGACGATCTTCGCGACCGTCATCGGCACGCTCGTCATGGCGCTCTTCGCCAACGTGCCCTACGCCCTCGCCCCCGGCATGGGCTTGAACGCGTTCTTCACCTACACGGTGTGCTTCGCGCTCGGCTTCTCCTGGCAGGAGGCGCTTGCCCTGGTCTTCATCTGCGGCCTCATCAACATCGTGATCACCGTCACGAAGATCCGCAAGTCGATCATCAAGGCGATTCCGAAGTCGCTCCAGAACGCGATCGGCGGCGGCATCGGCATCTTCATCGCCTACATCGGCTTCCTCGACGTTGCCGCGATCAACTTCGGCGCCGGCGTCCCCGCCCTCTCGGCGATCGCCACCCCGGCGCTGATCCTCGCCTTCATCGGCATCCTCGTCACCGTCGTCCTGCTCGTCCTCAAGGTCCGCGGCGCGATCCTGATCGGCATCGTCGCCTCGACCCTGATCGGCATCCCGCTCGGCGTCACGAACCTCGCCGCGATCAGTTTCGACGACCTCGGCGCGCCCTTCGCCGCCTTCGGAACCACCTTCGGCGCCGCTTTCACCGGCCTCGGCACCCTCTTCGCGGACGTCTCCCGCCTGCCGATGGCGCTCTTCGCGATCTTCGCCTTCTCGCTCACCGACACCTTCGACACGATCGGCACCTTCATCGGCACCGGCCGCGCCTCGGGCATCTTCTCCGACGAGGACCTGACCGCGCTCGAGTCTGGCAAGGGCTTCGCCTCGAAGATGGACAAGGCGCTCTTCGCCGACTCGATCGCGACCTCCGTCGGCGCGATCCTCGGCACCTCGAACACGACGACCTACATCGAATCGGCCGCCGGCATCGAGGAAGGAGGACGCACCGGCCTCACCTCCGTCTTCACCGCGATCCTCTTCCTCCTCTGCATCCTCCTCTCCCCGGTCTTCGGCGTCGTCCCGACCGCCGCCACCGCCCCCGCGCTGATCGTCGTCGGCGTCATGATGGCCGGCAACCTGAAGGAGATCGAGTGGAACGACTTCGCAACGGCCGTCCCCGCCTTCTTCGCCGCCGTGATGATGGCCCTCACCTATTCGATCTCGATCGGCATCGCCTTCGGCTTCATCTTCTACGTCGTCATCAAGGCCGTCAAGGGTCAGATCAAGGAAGTCCATCCGATCCTGCTCGTCTCGGCGATCCTGTTCGTCGCCTACTTCGTCCTCACCGCCGTCACCGCCTGAGCATCCGGCATCATCGAACGGCCGCGCCGAAAACGCGGCCGTTTTTTCTTCGGGCGCTTCCCGAACGGTCGTCTTCGTCCTATAATGGGAGTATCGGATCCGATCGGAGGGATCGCCATGAAGGAACGGAAACACCTCACGTTCGAGGAGATGTACGGTCTCGTCGTCGCCGCCCAGGAAGGCGGCGCCGTCGACCCGGCGCTCCGCCGGCTGAAATACGACCCGCACCATCTCGAGTGCGTCCTCAGGCCGACACCGAAGGGCGCGTGCGCCGCGTGCGGCGGCCTCCCCGGCCACTGCCCCGGCAAGGCCTTCATCGATTGCCTCTTCGACAATGTCGCATCCGACGCCAAGGGCGGCTGGGAATTCGTTCCCCGCACGGAACGCTGCCGCGAGCGGATCGACCCGGCCGCGCTCGCGCCGGTCATCGCCTCGAGGGACCTGATGGACGTGCTCGCGAAGCTGCGCGACGCCGGGGGACCGGCCTACGCGCTCGTCGCGCCCGCCTTCCTCTCGCAGTTCAGGGACATCGACGACGGCCAGTTGCGGACCGTCTTCAAGCGGCTCGGGTTCGCCGGCATGGTCGAGGTCTCGCTCTTCGCCGACATCCTCACCCTGAAGGAGGCGCTCGAATTCGACGCCAAGATCCAGGACGAGGGCGACTACATGCTCACGTCGTGCTGCTGCCCGGTGTGGATCCAGATGATCCGTCGGCTCTATCCCGACCTGCTCGCGAGGGTCCCGGGATCGGTCTCGCCGATGGTCGCCTGCGGCCGCGTCGTGAAGCGGCTCGTCCCGGGCGCCGTCACCGTCTTCGTCGGTCCCTGCCTCGCCAAGAAGGCCGAGGCCCGCGAACCCGACATCGGGGACGCGATCGACCACGTCCTCACCTTCCGGGAGGTCGCCGACCTGTTCGACGCCGCGCGGGTGCGCGCCGACGACATCCCGCCGGACCTGCGCGAGCACTCTTCCGTCGCGGGTCGCGTCTACGCCGTCTCGAGGGGCGTCTCCGAGGCGGTCGCGCTGACGCTCGACCGGATCCGTCCCGACAAGCCGATCCGCGTCCGTTCGGTCCAGGCCGACGGCGTCCCCGAGTGCCGCCGCCTGCTCGACGAGCTCGTGAGCGGGAAGACGACCGCCAACTTCCTCGAGGGCATGGGCTGCGCCGGCGGCTGCGTCGGCGGACCGCGCTCGCTCATCGACCGGAGTGTCGCAACCGCCAAGGTCCGCGACTACGCGAAGAAGGCGCCCTATCCCTCTCCGATCGACAACCCCTACGTGGTCGAACTCCTCCAGCGCCTCGGAATCCGGACGATCGAGGAACTGCTCGAGGACCGGGAGGTCTTCACCCGGCATTTCTGAATCAGACGAAAAACGGCTTTCCCGCGCGGGAAAGCCGTTTTGTACGATGGGTGTCAGATCGACCAGACGAACCAGACGAGAAGGTAGGCGGTCATGACCGCGGCGAGCGTGAAGGGCACGCCGATCCGCATGAATTCGCCGGTCGTGACCTCGTAGCCCTCCTTGCGGAGGATCCCGATGCCGGTGATGTTCGCCGAGGCGCCGATCGGCGTCATGTTCCCGCCGAGGGTCGCGCCCGAGAGCAGGCCGAAGTAGAGGAGCGTGACGAGCTGATGCTGCGCGGCGGCGTCGAGGCCGTTCTGGATCGCGACGTTGGTCGCGATCAGGGTCACGACCGGAAGCATCGTGGCGACGTAGGGGATGTTGTCGATGAAGGCGGAGAGGAGCACCGACCCCCACAGGAGGACCGAATAGATCACGAAGGTGTTTCCGCCGGCGAGTTCGAAGATGACGTTCGAGATCGCCGTGATGACGCCGGCGTTCTCGATCGACTTGACGACGACGAAGAGGCTGGCGAGCAGGAGGAGGGTGAAGAAGTCGATGTCCTTCAGGGTTTCCAGGAAGGCTTTTCCGTCCTTCTTGACGAAGGCCTTGCGGACGACCCCGAACACCATCAGGCCGGCGCAGACATAGCCGTTGATCAGGGCGGGGGCGTTCGGGATGAAAGAGGCGAGGATCAGAAGCACGACCATCGCCACCATCAGGACCGACGGGACGTAGTCGGTGACGACCGTCGTCTCGGTCATCCTGACCGGCTGGCTGTCGTTGCGGAAGACGCGGAAGAGGACGAGCAGGGCGGCGAGCAGGCCGAGCTGGTTCACCCAGAACATCGAGGGACGGCCGAGGTAGAAGAAGAAGTCGAAGAAGGTGAGGTCGGCATAGCCGCCGAGGAGGATCGAGGTGGTGTCGCCGACAAGCGTCGCGGCGCCCTCGAGGTTGGAGGCGACGGCGATCGCGATGATCGACGGGACCGGCGAGATCTTGAGCTTCTTCGCGATCGTGAGCGCGATCGGGGCGACCATCAGGACCGTCGCGACATTGTCGACGAAGGCCGAGATCGCGCCGGCGAAGGCCGCAAGCGAGATCACCGCCCACTTCACGTTCGGCGTCTTCTGGATGATCCGGTCGGCCATCAGCGCCGGCATCTTCGACTCGATGAAGAGCGAGACCAGTCCCATCGTGCCGAAGATCATCAGGATCACGTTCCACTGGATCGCGCCGAGGATCGATCCGAGGGGCATGAAGACGGCGTCAATCCCGAAGAGGGCACGCATGTCCGGAAAGCTCAGGAGGATGAAAAGGAGGGCGGCGCCGAAAGCGATCTGGGCGCGGTACTTCCCAAAGGAAAGGAGCAGGACGTAGGTGATCACGAAGATGGCGAGCGCGAGGTACATGGCAGTCTCCTTGTCGGGTGCGGCGTATGCGTTCCGCAAAGGATTATAGCACAATCCGGAACGGGAAACAATGCGAAACGGCGCGACCCGTACAAGAAAAAGCCCCGGCGGCTGGCCGGGGCGAAGTCAGAACAGGTGCAGCGAGAGGAAGATGAAGGCGAAGAGCGAGGCGACGAGGCTCACGACCGTGATCTGGGTATTGATCGAGGGACCCGCAGTATCCTTGAACGGGTCCCCGACGGTGTCGCCGACGACGGCGGCCTTGTGGGCGTTCGAACCCTTCCCGCCGTTGTTTCCGGCCTCGACGTACTTCTTGCCGTTGTCCCAGAGGCCGCCGGCGTTCGACATGAAGAGGGCGAGCAGAAGACCGGCGACGATGTTGCCGGTAAGGAAGCCGCCGACCGCCTCGATCCCGCCGATGAAGCCGACGACGAGCGTGATCAGGATCGCGAAGAGCCCGGCGGGAATCAGTTCCCGAAGCGCGCCCGAGGTCGCGATCTCGATGCATTTGTCGTATTCGGGGACGACGCCCTCCTTGCCTTCGCGCAGGCCGGGGATGTCCTTGAACTGGCGGTGGATCTCGGCGACCATGCGCTCGGCGTTGCGGCCGACGCCGAGCATGAGGAGGGCGGAGAAGACGGCCGGGACGGCGGCGCCGACCAGGATTCCGAAGAAGACGCGGGGGTCCATGACGTCGAAGCCGGCGATGCGGCCGGGTTCGATCGCGTTGACCTCGCTCATGAAGGCGCCGAGGAGCGAGATCACGGTGAGACCGGCGGCGCCGATCGCGAAGCCCTTCGTGACGGCCTTGACGGTGTTGCCGGCGGAGTCGAGCTTGTCGGTGACCTCGATCACGTGTTCGGAGAGTCCGCCCATTTCGGCGAGACCGCGGGCGTTGTCGACGATCGGGCCGTAGGCGTCGTTACTGATGATCATGCCGACGATCGAGAGCATGCCGACGGCCGCCATCGAGATCCCGAACATGCCGTACTGCTGGTACTCGATCGATCCGACCGCGCCGCCGAGCGGGGCGCAGAGGAGGAAGGCGGTGAGGGCGGAGACCGCGATCCCGATCATCGCCGGCAGGACCGAGAGGAAGCCATAGCTCACGCCGGTGATGATCGTGAAGGCGGGTCCGGTCTCGGAGGCCTTGGCGACCTTCTTCACCGGACTCTTGGTATCGTCGGTGAAGTAGTCGGTCGTGATCCCGATCAGCACGCCGACGAAGAGGCCGACGACGGCGGCGAGGTAGATCCGCCAGGAGAAGCCGAAGATCAGCGAGGCGATGCCGGTGAGGGCGGCGAAGACGCCGGTGGTGACGTAGGTGGACATGTTCAGGGCGCGGGTCGGGTTGCCGTTTTCAGGCATCTTCGCGAGCGCGACACCGATGATCGAGGAGAGCAGGCCGAGGGCGGCGAAGCAGAAGACCAGCGCGACGTTGTCCGTGCCGAAGAGATTGTCGAGCGAAACCCCCATGACGATCGCGGCCGCCATCGAGGCGACGTTCGAGTCGAACAGGTCGGCGCCCATGCCGGCGACGTCGCCGACGTTGTCGCCGACGTTGTCCGCAACCACGGCCGGATTGCGAGGATCGTCCTCGGGAATGCCGAGTTCGACCTTGCCGACGAGGTCGGCGGAGATGTCGGCGGTCTTCGTGAAGATGCCGCCGCCCGCCTTCGCAAAGAGCGCGAGCGAGGAAGCGCCGAAGCTGAAGCCGAGGAGGATCGTGGCGTTGCCGGTCACCCACAGGACGACCGCGATTCCGAGCAGGCTCGTGCCGACGACGGCCATGCCCATGACGGCGCCGCCGCGGAAGCCCGACAGGAAGGAGAGGCGGATGCCGCGCTGTGCGGCCTCGGCGGTGCGGGTGTTGGCGATCGTCGCGATCTGGATGCCGATCTTGCCGGCGAGCGCCGACAGGGTCGTCCCGAGCAGATACGCCCCGCACATCGTGAAGTTGTCGCCGATGCCGCTCTTCCAGATCGGATCGGGCAGGAAGAGCAGGATCAGAAGCGCGGCGGCGCCGGCGAAGCGGGCGAGGACGAGGTACTCCTTCTTGAGGAAGGTGTTGGCGCCGCTCTTGATGAATTCGCCGATCGTCAGGATCTTCGCGTTCTCGGCCGGCTGGCGCCGGACCCACAGGTAGAGCCAGACCGCGAAGACGAAGGCGGCGACGGCGACCAGGATGGAAAGCAGGAAGAAACCTTGAAGCAGTGTCATGTGTGCATCCTCCAGTTTGAAGTCAATCTGAAATCAATGCTATCACGAAGCGGAAGCGGTTTCAAGCGTTCCCGTGATTTTCCTCGGAAGCGAACCCATGCAAAACGCGCATTTGCGCATTCCTATTGACACTCCTCGGTTCGGCGTGGTAAAGTAATTCCGGAATGATTCGCGCGAATATCGAATGATTCCAAATCGAACCGAGGAGGAATGATCTGTATGAGCAAAGCGCAAAGATGGGAATGTGTCTGCGGTTACGTGTACGATCCCGCGATCGGCGATCCGACCACGGGCATCAACCCGGGAACGACCTTCGAGGAACTCCCGGAAGACTGGGTCTGCCCGGACTGCGGTCTCGGCAAGGAGAACTTCAGCCCGATCAACTGATCCGACAACAGAACGACGAGGCCTCGCGGCTTCGTCGTTTTCCTTTCCGTTGAGTGCCGTTTTGGCGGCTTCGCTTGAAAAGCGGACGCTATTGGCATAGAATAGAATCAAATCCACCATAGGAGGTACACATGAAGAAGTTCTTCAAGGAATTCAGGGCGTTCATTGCCAAGGGCAACGCCCTCGACCTCGCCGTCGGCATCGTCATCGGCACCGCCTTCAACAAGATCATCTCCTCGCTCGTCAAGGACATCATCATGCCCCTGATCAGCCTGATCGGGTCGAAGGACGTCACCGAATGGGTCTGGGTGATGCGCGGGACGCGCACCTGGGACGCCGTCAACGGCATCTACGTGCTGTCGGAGGACGCCGTGCTCCTGACCTACGGCAACTTCATCCAGTCGATCATCGACTTCCTGATCATCGCCCTGGCGATCTTTCTCGCCCTCAAGGTGATCAACGGCCTCAAGGGCAAGCTCGACGACGCGAAGAAGGTCATCGCCGCCAAGGTCGAGAAAGAGTAAGATCTCCAATCAACGAAGAAAGCGCCGGGCGACCGGCGCTTTCGCGTTCATTGGATCTTCTCGTAGATGGAGCGGAAGGCGGCCGCGTCCATGATGATGGGGACCGGATAGAGCGGATTGGCCTCGCGCATCGCGTGGGCGACCATCGCGTCGAGGTCTTCCGCAAGGAAGGTTCCGGGGGCGAACCGGACGGGAATCCCGACGCTTTCGTTCAGGGCGCGGATCGCCTGGACGAAGCGGTTCGCGTTCTCGCGGACGGAGGACGCGGCGTCGGCGACGCCCGCCTCGACGGCCAGTTCGGAAAGCCGTCGGGCGGCGCGATCGCCGTAGAAATCGAGGACGTAGGGCAGGACGACGGCGTTGGCGAGCCCGTGCGGGACATTCGCGAAGCCGCCGAGCGTATGGGCGATCGCATGGACGTTGCCGACATAGGCGCGGGTGAAGGCGAGCCCGGCGACGTAGGCGGCGCGCTGCATGTGGCCGCGTGCGATGATATCGGATCCGTCCGCGCAGGCGCGCTTGAGGTTTCCGAAGACGAGCCGGACGGCCTCCCTGGCATAACGCCTGGTCCGCGCCGTGTTCGACGACCCGATGTACGCCTCGACGGCGTGGGTGAGGGCGTCGATTCCCGTCGCGGCGGTGACGTGCGGAGGCAGCGAGACGGTCAGACGCGGGTCGAGGACGGCCATCGCGGGGACGAGGACCGGATCGTTGATCGCGAACTTGGACTTATCCGAAGGGTCGGTGACGACGGCGGCGAGGGTCGCCTCACTGCCGGTTCCGGCGGTCGTCGGGATCGCATAGAGGGGCGGGATCGGACGACGGACCTTGAGGACGCCGCGCATCGACTTCACCGACTTTCGGGGGTTGGCGACGCGGGCGCCGACGGCCTTGGCGACGTCCATCGCGGACCCGCCGCCAAGGGCGACGAGCGCCTTCGCGCTGAACGCCTGATAGCGGGAAAGGGCGGCTTCGACGTTGTCGACCGTGGGGTTCGGGACGGTGCCGTCATAGACGTCGACGGCGATTCCCTGGCGCGTCATGCGCTCGACGAGGGGGTCGACGAGTCCGGCCTTGACGAGTCCGGTGTCGGTCACCAGGAGAACCCGGTCGATTCCGGAAGAGAAGATGATTTCGGGCAGTTTCTGGATGGCGCCCGGGCCGGAGAGAAGCGTCGGCTCGCGCAGGTCGATGAACGGCCATGCCAGTCGGAACGCCGCCTGGTAGGTGCGGCACCAGAGCCGGTAGAGTGCAGTCATGCGATCACGCCTTTCCTGTTGTCTGTTCATTATACCGCGTTCTTGTGATGTTTTCAAGGAAATCGCCCGACGTTCCCTCGGGATGGCGTGATATAATATCATTCGGTTGGTTATCGACAGGAGGGATGCTTCATGCTCAGGGAATTTCTCATCCGATTCTTCACCTATGCGTTCGACGGTGGATCGGGACCGACGTCCTATAGCGACGGTCTCGGCGAAGGCGCCTTCGGCTGGCGTCACTTCCTCTGGATCGGCTTCGTCGTTCTCGCGGCGGTGCTGGGATCTTTCTATTTCCGCAAGCGTCCGAAGGCCGAACGGACGTTCGTCACGATCTTCGCGATTTCGCTCTTCGCGTTCCGCCTCGTTCACCAGACGGTCCGCGCCTCGATCGGCGTCGAAGTCCCCTGGACGCAGGCGTTTCCGTTCCACATGTGCACCGTCCTGACGTTCCTTCTGCCGCTCACGATCGTGTTCGACTGGAAGGCGATCAAGACCCCGGTCTACGTCCTCTCGATCATGGGCGGCGTGATCACGGTCATCCTCGGCGACTATTTCGACAACCGCTTCCTGACGATGTTCGCGCTCGAGGGAATGTCTGCGCATACTCTTCTGATCCTGATTCCGATCTACGAATTCGCCGCCGGCCGGCATCGGCTGGAACTCCGGGACGCGTGGCGCGTGATCGCCGGCATCCTCGTCCTGATGGGCTGGGCGACCCTCGCCAACCTCGTCTTCTACCCCGACAGCGGCGCGAACTACATGTATCTGATGGAGAACGCCCTGCCGTTCGGAACCGACAAGAACTACTTCCTGTTCTACATCCTCATCTTCCTCGTGTTCTTCGCCGGCATCTACGCCGGTCCGATCGCCCGCGCCCTGCGGCGGCGGAAAACGACCACGGCCGCCGCGCACCGCTGAGCGAATCGCCCCGATGACGGCCGCTTTCGTGGTACAATGAATACGACATCCATCCAAGGAGGCAACCCATGAATCCGAAACACGAATACGTCCTCGCAAACGGCATCCGGATCCCGTCGGTCGGCTTCGGCACCTGGCAGATTCCGAACGGCGCGAAGGCCTACGAGGCCACCCGCGGAGCGCTCGCGGCCGGCTACCGCCACATCGACACCGCCGCCGCCTACGGCAACGAGGAATCGGTCGGCGCCGCGATCCGCGACTCCGGCATCCCGCGCGCCGAGATCTTCGTCACCTCGAAGCTCAAGGCGGAACTGAAGGGCTACCAGACCACCCTCGACGAATACGAAGGAACCGTCGCCCGGCTCGGCGTCGGCGACCTCGACCTCTACCTGATTCACGCCCCGAAGCCATGGCACATCCATTCCGACGGCCTCGAGTACACGGCCGACAACGTCGAGACCTGGAAGGCGTTCGTCAAACTCTATCGGGACGGCCGCATCCGTTCGATCGGCGTCTCGAACTTCCGCCCGGAACATCTGAAACCGATCATCGACGCGACCGGCGTCGCTCCGCACGCCAACCAGATCTTCCTCTGCCCGGGCGACACGCAGAAGCCGACCGTCGACTTCTCCCAAGCCCTCGGGATTCTGACCGAGGCGTATTCACCGCTTGCGACCGGACGCCTCTTCGAAATTCCCAAACTGCACGAAATCGCCGCGAAGTACGGCGTCTCGGTCGCCCAGCTGGCGATCCGCTGGAGTCTCCAGCGCGGCTTTCTGCCCCTGCCGAAGTCGGTCACGCCCGAACGCATCAGAAACAACTTCGACGTCTTCGGCTTCGACATCGCCGCCTTCGATCTCGCGGAGATGGAGAACATCGTCCTGCCGCCCTGGCGCGGCTGACAAGGCGACCCTTCGGGGTCGTTTTCTTTTTTCCGGGCGGATCGCTTGAATCCCTGCGGGAATTGTGCTAGAATGATTTCAGATACCCCGGGGGGGTATATGGAGGGACCGACATGCGCAAGAAGTACACGATTACGGGCATGACCTGCGCCGCCTGCGAGGCGCATGTGAACAAGTCCGTCGCTGCCATCGATGGCGTTCGCGACGTCTCGGTCTCGCTGCTCGCCAATACGATGGTGGTGGATTACGACGAACGCGTGACGAGCGCCGAAACGATCGTCAAGGCCGTCGCCGAGGGCGGATACGGCGCCGCGGAAGGCACCGCCTCCCCCAAGGCGGTCGCCGATGCGACGTTTGCGATGAAACGTCGCCTGATCGCCTCGGTCGTCCTCTTCGTTCCGCTCCTCTACGTCTCGATGGGCGCGATGCTCGGCTTGCCGCAATGGACCTGGCTGAGCGCGTCGACCCATCCCTTCGTCCTGTCGCTCGTTCAGGGCGTCCTGGCGTTCGCGATCGCCGGGATCAACCTTCATTACTTCACTCATGGATTGAAGCGCCTCTGGAAACGCGCACCCAACATGGATTCCCTGATCGCGGTCGGCGCCGGCGCGGCGCTCCTCTACGGCGTCTACGCCATCGTCCGGATCGGACTTTCGAGCGCCGCCGGCGACGCCATGGGCGCCCACGCCTGGGCGATGGACCTCTATTTCGAAGCCGCAGGCGCGATCCTCACGCTCGTCACCGTCGGAAAGTACCTCGAGACGATCTCGAAGAAGAAGACCGGAGCGGCGATCGCCAAGCTCGTCGACCTCGCTCCGAAGACGGCGATCCTCCTCGAAAACGGCGTCGAGACCGTCGTTTCCGTCGAAACGCTCCGCCATGGCGACCTCGTCGTCGTCAAGCCGGGGGCGCGGATTCCCGCCGACGGCACGATCGTCGACGGCTCCTCCGCCGTCGACGAAGCGGCGGTCACCGGCGAATCGATGCCCGTCGAAAAGAATCCGGGCGATCGCGTCGTGGCCGCCACCGTCAACGCCACCGGCGCCTTCGTGATGCGCGCCGAGAAGGTCGGCGAGGAGACCACGCTCTCGCGGATCATCCGTCTCGTCGAGGAGGCCGCCTCCTCGAAGGCCCCGATCGCGAAACTCGCGGACCGCATCAGCGGCATCTTCGTCCCGGTCGTGATCGCGATCGCCGTCGCCGCGTTCGCCGTCTGGATGATCGCCGGGGCGACTTTCTCGTTCGCGCTCTCGATCGGCATCACCGTGCTCGTGATCTCCTGCCCGTGCGCCCTCGGCCTCGCGACTCCGGTCGCGATCATGGTCGGCACCGGCAAAGGCGCCGAAAACGGCATCCTGATCCGTTCCGCCGAAAGCCTCGAGATCACCCATGCGATCCGGACCGTCGTCTTCGACAAGACCGGCACCCTCACCCTCGGAAAACCGTCGGTCCGTTCCGTCCACCCCGCCGCGGTCGTCACCGAGAACGAACTCAGGTCCGTCGCCGCGGCGCTCGAGAACCGTTCCGAACATCCGCTCGCACGGGCGATTCTGGCGGCCGCCGAGGAACTTCCGATTCCCGCCGCGGTCGCGTTCGAAGCGCAGTCCGGCCTGGGTGTGACCGCCGTCGTCGACGGTTCGCCTGCGCTCGCAGGCAACGCCGCCCTGATGCGGTCGGCCGGCATCGATACGGACGCTTTCGCATCGCTTTCGACAACGCTCGCCGCCGACGGAAAGACGGTCGTCTACGTCGCCCGCGGCGGCGTCCTCCTGGGATTGCTCGCGATCGCCGACGAAGTCCGACCGACGTCCGCCGAAGCCGTTTCGCGCTTCCGCGCCCTCGGCATCGAGACGGTGATGCTCACCGGCGACAATCGCGCCGTCGCCGAGGCCGTCCGTCGTGAAGTCGGCGTCGACGTCGCGATCGCCGAGGTCATGCCCGAACAGAAGGCGGAGCACGTCCGCCGCCTGCAGTCCGAAGGCAAGGTCGTGGCGATGGTGGGCGACGGGATCAACGATGCGATCGCCCTCACCCAGGCGGACGTCGGGATCGCCATCGGGGCCGGTACCGACGTCGCGATCGAGGCGGCCGACGTCGTCCTCGTCCGCGGCGATCTGAACGACGCCGTCACCGCCGTTGAACTCTCAAGGCGCACGATCGCAAACGTCAGGATGAACCTCTTCTGGGCGTTCTTCTACAACGTCGTCGGCATCCCGATCGCCGCCGGCGTGTTCTTCCCCTGGTTCGGACTCCGACTCGATCCGACGATCGGCTCGCTCGCGATGAGCCTGTCGTCCGTCTCCGTCGTCCTGAACGCATTGCGTCTCCGCAGATTCCATCCGGCCGGAAGCCGGAAGAAAGGATCATGAAATGAAGAAGACCGTCACCATCGAAGGCATGAGCTGCATGCACTGCAAGATGCGCGTCGAGAACGCCCTGAAGGCCGTTCCCGGCGTGAAGGACGCCGCCGTCGACCTCCGTCGGGGCACCGCCGCCGTCACATGCGAGAACGTCGCCGACGAAGCCCTCCTTTCCGCCGTCCGCAAGGCCGGCTACGATCCGAAGAAGATCGAGGGCTGAATCGTGCGCGCCGACCACAGACAGGTCACCAGACTGCTGAACACCGCGAAGGGCCAGATCGAAGGCATCGTCCGGATGGTCGAGCAGGACCGCTACTGCGTCGACGTCTCGACCCAGATCCTCGCCGCGATCGCGATCCTCAAGCGCGCCAACACGACCGTGCTGCGCGCGCATCTCGACGGATGTCTCCGTGAAACGCTCGATCCCGAAGCCCAGATCAAGATCGCCGAGATCGTGGATCTCATGGAAAAGATCGCCTAAACCGAATCCAAGCGCTTCCATCGACGATTCCTGTTGAAAGCCGATCAATTGTGATATAATATATTTCCGGCGCAGGGTCATCCCCGCCGGCGTGCATCGCGCAAGGAAGTGCATCATCATGGAAAAAGGCAAATTCGACATCCGCTTCGAACTGAACGGCGAGGAGGGCGAACTCTCCGTCGTCTTCGGCGAGATCACCCATCCCGACCTCGTCGGGTTCGAGGTCGTCAAGGGCGAAGGCTTCGACGCGAAGACGTCGGAAGGATTCCCGTTCATGCGGGCCACCGTCGCCGACTTCCCGACCAAGGGATACCGGACGCTCTCGGCGTTCATCCAGACCACCCAATCCAAATACTACGACGCCGTCGACGACATGATGCCCGGCCTGAACGAGAAGTCGGTCGACGTCGCGCCGCTGATGCGCGAGCGGAACTTCCCGTTCTTCGCGTACGGCTTCCCCGCGTCGATCTTTTCGGCACGCCATTCCGACATCCGCACCTACGCCAAGCTGAACCGCGAGATCAACACCTTCCTCGTCAGTTTCCCGAATCCGGGCAACGAGCAGAGGATCGAATGCCTGGCGGCCTTCTCCTGGGGATTCGTCGAGTGGATCGACGAACGCGGCCGCCACAACGTCAAGGT
>JBAZNL010000019.1 GCA_041649275.1 Candidatus Izemoplasmatales bacterium | reverse complement strand
GCCAAGAAGTACCATCCCGACGTCTCCACCGAAAAGGACGCGGAAGCCAAGTTCAAGGAAGTCCAGGAAGCCTACGAGGTCCTCTCCGACGGCGAGAAGCGGCAGAACTACGACCGTTTCGGCCACCAGTCGCAGAACCCCAACTTCGGTCAGGGCCCCGGCGGCTTCGGCGGCTTCGAGGGCTTCGACTTCGGCGACATCTTCTCGGCCTTTTTCGGCGGCGGCCAGCGCCCCCAACAGGGCGGCGCACGCCCCCGCAAGGGCGCCGACGTGCAGCGCCGGATGAACGTCTCCTTCGAGGAATCGATCTTCGGCAAGAAGGAGACGATCAAGGTTCCCGTCTTCGAGGAGTGCCGCCAGTGCCACGGCACCGGCGCCCGCTCCGCAAGCGACATCCACACCTGTTCGCGGTGCAAGGGCTCCGGCTCGATCATCGTCGAGCAGCAGTCCCTCTTCGGCCGCACCCAGACCCGTGCGGTCTGTCCGAACTGCAACGGCACCGGCAAGGAAATCACCGCGAAGTGTCCGACCTGCGGCGGCGAAGGCTCCGTCAAGACCATGAAGGACATCGAGGTCAAGGTCCCCGAAGGGATCGAGACCGGGCAGCAGATCCGGCTCGAGGGCTACGGCAACAAGGGCGCCTATGGCGGACCGAACGGCGACCTCTACATCGTCTTCGAGGTCAAGCCCTCGGACATCTTCAACCGCGAGGGCGACGACATCGTCGTGAATATCCCCATCAGCTTCGCGCAGGCGGCGCTCGGCGCCGAGATCGAGGTCCCGACCGTCTACGGGAAGGTCCTCCTCACGATTCCGCCGGGAACGCAGTCCGACGCCAAGTTCCGCATCCGCGAGAAGGGCGCGCCCAACGTCCGCACGAAGTACAAGGGCGACGAGCACGTGATCGTGACCGTCGTCACGCCGACCAAACTCACCCCCGAGCAACGGAAGGCGTTCGAGGAGCTCCGCCGACTCGAAGGCGCCGGAAGCGCCCAGTCCTCGACCTGGGACAAGTTCAAGAACGCCTTCGGAAAAGGCAAATGATCGATGACATGACGTCCCAGTGGTGGGGCGTCATTTTGCATTATTATTTGAAAATGAACATTCCGCCTTGAGTTATGAATGTTCATTATATATAATTTGTCTTAGGTTCTTTCTATTCAATCATTGATGATCCGAACAAGACATATCAAAAAGGGATGATAGTATGGATTCACAATTTTCCGAGATTCAGTTTGGCTTTGGACTTCTTCGTGAAATTGTCGATGGACCATTTTTTGGACGGCTGGAAAATTCTCCTTTTATGCCAACACAAAACAAGGAGAAGATTCTTGGATATGATGCTAGACTTGATAAGTGTCGACCCCTATTTCTTCAATTTAAAAGATCAGAAATGTTAACTAGATCAACCGCGAATGAATGGTCAGTCTTCGGTAATCCGTATTATCGAATTGAAATATACCCGGATTCCGTTACTCATCAACACAATCTTCTCGTGTCTTTGGCCAATCAATTTGGAAACAGTGTGTTTTATGCCGCTCCAATGTTCATTACCGAAAACGATTTTCTAAATCATTATACAAATAAAACAATTCAAGATCACACCAAATTCATCAACTGCAGACGGCTTAGCACCATTTCTGGGAGTACAGCCCATCACATATGCTTTATGGACAAAACAAAATCGTACTTTTTTTCTGAACAAATTACCATTGAAGACAACATTAAAGATATTGAATCAATTCTGACAAAAATTGAGCGTTTTTCTGAAAACGAAATTAGAGATGAAATCAGCTTAGCGATTAAGAAAGTGTTTCCGAATGCAATTTTCAATGACGGTATTACGTATCTGGAACGGTTTGGTATAATGTTGGTTTTGTTCAAGTGAAAAAGACACTCATAGAAAAACAGGAACGGAAACCCGCTCCTGTTTTTTTACATATGGGAATTTACTTTCCTTTGTATAGTCCGTAGTCGCTGCGGACGTCCATGACGAAGACGATCCCCATGCCGGGGTCGTCGATCTTCAATTCCTTCCGGATCGCGGTGGTGATCGCCTCGACCTTTTCCGTCGGGGCGATCGTGAGGACGATCTCCTTCTCCGGTTCGATCGGGATGTTGAAGATCCTCTTGGTCTCGTGGATGCCGGAACCGCGCGCGTTGATGACGGTGCCGCCGGTCGCGCCGGAGGATGCGGCGGCGTCGATGACGAGTTCCGCCTTGCCTTTGTCGACGATCGTGAAGATGGCCTGGTTTTCCATGGGAGCCTCCTTGTTCGGTTGGTGGGAAAGCGGGGTGAGGGAAGCGGAGCCGAAGAGCGAGTCGATCGACAGCGAGAGGATCACGCCGCGGTGGTGCCTGTGCATCTGCATCGTCTCGAAGATCAGCTTCGCGGCGCGGTCGCCGCATTCGGTGTCGGAGCACATCAGGACGATCTCCTTCTTGACGTCGGAGAGGCCGATCATCGCGAGGAAGCCCTTGTTCATCGTGCCGTAGCCGTAGAAGATGGTGGCGCCCTGGACGCCGGCGATCCGCGCCAGATCGATCACCTTCTTGGCCTCCCCGTAGTTGACGATGGCGACGTAGAGGGCGAGACTATTCATGGAATTCGGCACGGGAAACCACTTCCTTTCGGTGGGTCTGGCGGCGGTAGAGGACGCCGAGGATCTCGATCGCGATGATCGGGGTGAGGGCGATCAGGGCGATCATCCCGAACACGTCGCCGAGTCCTCCGGCGGTTCCGCCGAAGGCGATTCCCTGGGAGAAGGCGAGCACGAAGGTCGCGGTGATCGGACCGCTGGCGACGCCGCCGGCATCGAACCCGATCGCGATGAACAGCTTCGGGGTGAAGAACATGAGGACGAGCGCGATCAGATATCCGGGCAGGAGGATGGTCCAAAGCCGCAGATCGGGAACGAGGATGCGGATCACGTTCAGGACCAGGGCGATCCCGACGCCGATCGCGAGCGTGAACAGGACGAGCCGGCGGCGGATCGAACCGGAGGTGATGTCCTCGATCTGGTGCGTCAGGATATATACGGCCGGTTCGGCCATCACGGTGAAGAACCCGAGCAGGAAGGAGACGAGCAGGGTGAGGAAGAGCGAACGGTCCGTCAGGGCGATGCCGACCGTCCGCCCGGCTTCCATGAACCCGGCGTTGACGCCGACGAGGAAGAGCGTGAGCCCGACATAGGTGAAGACGAAGCCCTTGGCGATTCGCGCGAATGTGCGCGGGCGCAGTTTGAAGAAGAACAGGTTGCCCAGGAGGAAGAGCAAGAGAACCGGTGAAAGCGCGATGAACGAGTCGCCCGCCTTTCTCGTCAGTTCATGCCAGAACGGCAGGAAGATGCCATGCTCCGTCGAGGCTTCGGGGAGGATTCCGATCAGATTTTGCGGATCGATGATCGCGGCGAGCGCGAGAAAGCCGAGGATCGCTCCCGCGGAAGCGAGCGCGACGAGGCCGAACGAGTCCTTCTCGGCGCTCTTGGAGTTGCGATGCAGGACCGCGACGCCGGTCGCGAGGGACATGATGAACGGGACCGTGAGGGCTCCGGTGGTCGCACCGGACGCGTCGAAGGCGATCGCGATCATCTCCGGCTTCATGAAGAGACAGAAGATGGCGATGACCGGATAGATGATCGCAAGCGAGAGATACAGGGGGATCGAGAAGAGGATGCGGATCAGCCCGAGCATCACGAAGACGCCGACGCCGATCGAGACGAGGAGGATGACCGAGGAGGCGGCGATGCTCGCGTCGGTCACCGCCGATATCTGATCCGCGAGCACGAGCAGATCGGGTTCGGCGACGGAGATCAGGAACCCGAGCAGAAGCCCGAGCACGACGACGATCCAGACCCGGTTGGACTTGGCGATGCGCTGGCCGATCAGCTCGCCGACCGGAGTGATGCCGATGTCGATGCCGATCAGAAAGGTCGTGAGGCCGAGGACGATCACGACGGCACCGATCACGAACCGCCAGAACAGTTCGTCCGGAAGCGGATCGATGAACAGATGGAAGACGAGGACGACGAGGACGACGGGAAGGACGGCGAACAGGACTTCCCGGGATTTGCTCTGCAGTTCCCGCACATCATCATCTCCCTTCGTCGAGATTCATTCTATCACGTTTGCTTTGCGGCCGTCAATCGGAGCGAGCCGGTTCGACGACGGAAACGACGAACATCTCGACGGGCGGATGGGGCTCGCCGCATCCCATAGGAAACCATCGAACGGACAACAAGATGACATCAAGCGACGCAAATTCGATGGTTGAATCGCCATGAAAGACCCAACTTGAGCGGTAAAACGGATAATCTCGCAGAGAACCAGAAATAGATGGACAAGCAAAGCATAACGAGATATAATATAAACAGATTATGCATAAATGACATATGCAACAGTTGATTATGCATAAGATGCTTATATATGGGGAGGTGAACTGATGAGCAACTCGGGCGAATACATCCGCGGCTTCACGGACTACATCGTGCTGTCGGTCCTCGCGAAATTCGACAGCTACGGCTATGAGATCGCGAAGATCATCGAGAGCGTCTCCAAAAGCAACTTCTCCCTGACCGAAGCGGCGCTTTACTTCGCGCTCAAGCGGCTTCTCGAGGACGGCAAGATCACGTCGTACTCGGAGAAGAACAAGAAGGGCATGACCCGCCGGTTCTATCAGATCACCCCGAAGGGAAGCGCGGCGCTCGAAAGCTTCCGCAAGGACTGGATATTGATCGAATCGCATCTGTCCAGCCTCGTCGGCGGCGGATTCGAGTATGCCCGCGAGGACTAGGACCATGAAGGAGAGGAGTGGGGAACATGGAACTGTTTAAGATCATCCCGCAGAACTTCTTCAGCGTCCTGAACTGCAGGAACCAGGACCTCTATGTGAAGTGCCTTCTGGCCGTCTTCCGCGCCTACGAACAGGGCTCGGTCCTCGGCATGGACAAGCAGATCGCCCAGCAGGCGGTCCAGGACGTGCTCGAGATGCAGTCGGCCGCCGTCAAGGACCTCGAGGGCGTCGAGCAGTCCGATACCCTGAAGGACAAGGCGGCCGCCGTCCTGCGCCGCTTCGAGGAATGCGAGTGGATCGACATCGACGTGAACAACGACTACATCGAGGTCCTCAACTTCCGCGACTACGCGATCACCGTGATGCAGGCGATCAAATCGATCGGCACCGACACGATGTACGGCTACGAGGACGAGACCCACGAATTCCGCGGCTACATCTATACCGTCTATACGCTCCTCTCGCATGAGAACGACGAGTTCGGGATGGTCGTCGACCAGGTCTACAAGAACACGATCGCCTTCGTCCGCGAGATCCGCAAGCTCGACTCGCGCCTGAAGTACTACATCCGCACGATCATCGAGAACTCCGAGATCAAGGACCTCATCAACCTGCTCGTCAACTACAAGGTCGAGCTCGTCGACCAGGCGTACTCCCGCCTGAAGACCTCCGACAACGTCGCCAAGTACAAGCTGGCGATCGTCAAGCGCCTCGAGGAGTTCCAGCAGAATCCGGTGATCATGGACATGATCGCCCGCGAGTACCTCCCGGCCGCGAACAACAACCACGACCTCGCCCGGATCCGCGCCAACAAGCGCATCGACGACATCATCGACATCTACAACTCGCTCGGCTACATCATCGACGAGATCGACAAGAAGAACAAGATCTACGTCAACTCCACGATCGCGAAGATCAAGTTCCTGTTAAACGACGACGAAAACGTCATCGGGAAACTGACGACGATCCTCCGGTTCACCGCCGAGAACGTGAAGAAGTACAAGACCGACTTCGCCCTGAAGACGATCTCTCCGCTCTTCACCCTCCGCTCGCACGGCGTCGTGAACAACTCCTCGCTCTACACGCCGCGCGGCGCCTACGTCCACGGCGAGGGGCAGTTCCTGCTCGACAACGAACTGACGCCGTCGTTCGCCCTCCAGGAAGCGCTCCTGAAGGAGTTCGAGACCAACTACAGCGAAGAGGTCATCAAGAAGTATCTCGCCGCCTTCTTCCGGAACCAGTCGATCGTCCGCGCCTCCGAGCTGATCACCGAGGACGTCGCGGACGAAGCGGTCCTCCGCCTGCTTTACATCCTCGTCTACGCCGGCGAGGAGATGAACTACTACATCTCGCCGCTCGATTCCGTAATCCGCCACAAGAAATTCAAGATGTACGACTTCCAGATCGTAAGGGGGCAGAAACTATCATGATCCTGCAGAACTTCGAAGGGCTCACGTCCGCCCAGAGGGCGATGTTCGCCGACACCGTCACCAAACTGCTCTCAAGCGCCTTCCTCGCCCGCGACAAGAAGGACAACAAGGAACTCTACTATTTCGTGCTCTCGTTCAAGAACTACTTCGACGAGTACTTCGGCGTGATCGGCTACGAACTGATCCTCGACCGCGACCGCGGCGCGATCCAGCTCGTGACGAAGGAGAACACCAACCTCGTCAAACTGAAGAAGGAGGAGTCGCTCATCCTCCTGATCCTCCGCATCCTCTACCACCAGCACCTCGTCGAGACCTCGGTGAACGACAACGTCGTGATCACGGTCGACGAGATCCACCAGAAGTACGACGCCCTCGAACTGAAGAAGAAGATGAACAAGACCGACCTCGTGGCGGTGATCCGGATGTACCGCAAGTACAACCTGATCGAACCGCTCGGCGACCCCGCCCAGGGCAACACCCGCATCATCGTCTATCCGACGATCCTGATGGCGATCTCCACGTCGAACATCAACGACGTCGTCGACGTGATCCGCCGCCTCGCCAGCAAGGAAGGGGGACAGGCCGTTGAAGAAGCTAACTAAGGTCCGCCTGATCAACTGGCACTTCTTCGGGAACGAAACCCTCAACATCCGGAACAACACCCTGATCACCGGCCAGAACGCGACCGGCAAGTCGACGATCGTCGACGCGATCGCCTTCATCCTCACCGCCGGCGACCAGATCTTCAACCTCGCCGCGAACGAGAAGAGTAAGCGCGACCTGCGCGGCTACGTCAAGTGCAAGCTCGGGATCGACAACCAGGAATACCTCCGCGTCGGCGACGTCACCGGCCACGTGGCGCTCGAGTTCATGGACGAGAAGACGAAGAGCTTCTTCGTCGTCGGCGCCGTGATCGACGTCTTCGGCGACGTCCTGCCTCCGAAGGCGCTCTTCTACTCGGTCGACGGACCGATGCACGAAAAGCTCTTCGTCGACGACGAGGGGCGGATCCTCACGACCCTCAACTTCAAGAAACTGAAGCGCGCCACCGAGGTCTATCCGACCCGCCGCGAGGCGAAGCTGGCCTTCCGCCAGAAGTTCGGCTCGATCAACGAGACGTACTTCTCGCTCCTTCCGAAGGCGCTCGCGTTCAAGCCGATCGCCGACGTCAAGGAGTTCATCTACCGCTACCTGCTCGAGGAGAAGACGCTCGACGTCGAGTCGATCAAGGAATCGATCCACGCCTACCGCGACCTCGAGGTCACCCTCAAGCTGATCAAGCAGAAGGTGACCGATCTCGAGGACATGAAGCTCACCTACGAGGAGATCAAGAAGAACCAGGACACGAAGCGCTTCTACGAGTATCTCCTCAAACTGATCGACCTCGAGAACACCAAGACGATCGTCTCGGCGAAACTCTCCGACCTCGAGAAGAACAAATACGCCGTCGAACGCTACAAGAAGGAGATCGACGGCGTCGAGAACTCGATCGCCGCCGCCGAGGACCGGTCGAAGGACATCTATGCGATGATGCAGTCGGACGAAACCTTCAAGGCCGGCGAGCTCTTCGACCGCGAGATCCTCGACCTCACCGGCAAGGTCGAGGACCAGCGCGAGATCAGGAGGGCGTTCCTCGACCGCGTCGGTCGTCTGAAACCGACGGTGACGGAACTCCGCGAGGACTTCAAGGACAAGATCTACGACGAGCTCGCCAAGCTCGATCTCGTGAACGTCTCCGCCGTCGACGTCGACAAGACCCGGCTTGCCCTATACGACATCGAGAAGCGGCTCCGCGAAAAGGTCGAGGCCGGCAGCAAGGCCGTCGGCAAGGCGGAAGGCGACCGCAAGGTCGCGCTCGCCGAGATCAACGAGATCTTCGCCGCCCTCAAGGACCTCGAGAACAACCGTCTCCGCTACCATCCCGCGCTCGTCGAGCTGCAGAACCGGATCAAGGAAGGGATCAGGAACCGTTTCGGCATCGACGCCTCGGTCCACGTCCTCGCCGAGCTCCTCGAGGTGACCGACCCGAAGTGGGCGGACACGGTCGAGGACTACCTCGGCGGCCAGCGCTTCAACCTGATCGTCGAACCCCGCTACTTCGACGAGGCGCTCCAGATCTACAACCGCCTGAAGGACCAGACCAACCTCTCCGGCTTCGGCCTCGTCAACACCAAGAAGATCGCCCACTTCATCAACAACCAGCCTTCCTCGCTCGCCACGATCATCGCGACCGACAACGTCGACGCCGCCCACTACGTGACGATGACCTGCGGCAGCCTGATCATGGTCCAGGACGTCAAGGACCTCGAGAACCATCCGCAGGCGATCACCCGCGAGGGCGTCGTCTACCGTTCCTTCACGGTCCGCAGCCTGAACAAGAACACCGAGAAGCCCTTCATCGGAAAACGCGCCCACGAGGCCCAGCTCGAGAAGTGGAAGAACCTGGCCGTGCAGGCGCGCGCGAAATACAACGCGCTGAACGACGAGATCACGAAGATCACGAACGAGAACATCCTGATCGGCCGCCTCGGCTTCAAGGACCTGATCGACCAGATCGGCTCCGGCGTCGTCCTCGCCTCGCTCGAGAAGTCGCTCGGCAACGCGAAGGACCGCAAGGCGGACCTTCCGACGGCGACGGTGAACGAACTCCGGCTCGAGTACGAGAAGATCAAGGACGACGTCCGCGCCCTCAACAACCAGCGCCGCCGCCTCTTCGAGGAGACCGGCAAGCTGAGAAGCGACGCCATCAAGATCAACGAGGACCTCGTTGTCCTCGAAGGCCGTCAGGACGGCATCCGCGCCGAACTCTCGCGCATCGCCGGGGACAACCTCGCGATGGAGGAGAACGCCGCCGACCTCTTCGCCCGCGAAGTGGCGTCGGCGAAGGATCCCGTCAAGGTCGAGATGGAGTACCGGAAGAAGATCGAGGCCGAGCTCCAGAACCTCAAGAACCTCGAGGACTCGCTCCGCCAGAAGCAGTTCCGGTACACCAACAGCTACAACCTCGGGTATCCCTACGGCTACGAGCACATGGGCTACTACCTCGAGGAGCTGAACAAGCTCGTGCGCTCCGAACTCGTCAAGTACGAGTCGAAGGTGCGCGAGGCGCGCGAAGCCGCCGAGAAGCTCTTCAAGGAGGACTTCATCGCCAAGCTGCGGAACTACATCGTCTCCGCGCAGGACGAGATCGCCAAGATCAACGCCACCCTCAAGGTGATCCACTTCGGCGAGGATACCTACGAGTTCATCTTCCCGAAGTCGAAGGAATACGCCGACTACTACGACATGGTCCTCTCCGACGAGTCGATGCGGACCGGCACCGAGATCTTCAACTACGACTTCGAGATGAAGTACCAGCGCCAGCTCGAGGAACTCTTCATCAACCTCGCCCAGGACGACCTCAACAGCGGCGGCGCGATCAACAAGTTCACCGACTACCGCACCTACATGGACTACGACATCCGCATCCAGAACTCGCAGGGCGACGTCATCCTCTACTCCAAGGTCTTCAAGGAGAAGTCGGGCGGCGAGACCCAGGTTCCTTTCTACGTCGCCACGATCGCCTCGTTCGTCCGCGTCTTCACGCAGGCGAGCCGCGGCAACGTCGCCGACGCGATCGGCCTGATCCTCTTCGACGAGGTCTTCGACAAGATGGACACGACCCGCATCAAGGCGATGATGGAGTTCATCGGCCAGCTGCCGGTCCAGATCATCCTCGCGACGCCGCCGCAGAAGATGGAAGTGCTCCAGAAGTTCACCGAGACGACGATCGTGACGATGCGCGACGGCAAGGCCGCCCGCGCGTACGAAGCCGTGCAGAAATACTGAAAACATCACAACAAAAACGCACGCGCTTTTGTTATAATGGATGTATCGCATCGAAAGGCGGATCGCACCATGACCATCAGACGGCTCCTCTTCCCCCTCCTGACCCTCCTCGTCGGCTTCGCCCTCGTCGCCTGCCAGACGGCGACGACCACCTTGGGCGGCCCCGACTACGACGACTTCGACTACATCGAGGACTACGACGAGGTCTTCAACCGCCGCGAGGGCACCTACATCGTCTACCTCTATTCGGAATCCTGCTATACCTGCAATTCGATCAAGGACGAAGTGCTCGCCTTCGCCGGCGCGTACGCCGACCGCACGATCTATTTCCTCAACGTCGACAACGCCACCGCGACAAAGGAGACCGTTTTTCTGACGACCCTCGGTAAAAACGAGGTCGGCACGCCGACACTGCTCCTGATCAAGGACAGCGGCTTCGACAAGAACGCCTCCTCGCGCTACTTCTTCACCGGCTCCTCGCCGATCCTGTCAATCATCAACGACCTCGAGAACGGCGACTATCCGTATTGGAACTGAACAAGCGAAGCGGCCCGACGAGGGCCGCTTCCCTTTTCCAAACATGACTTCGTGTGGTACAATGGGGACGGTGATGGACATGCAGCGATACTTCGTGGAAAACGCCGCCGTATGCGGAACGGAAGTCCGGATCGCGGGCGGCGACTTGCATCATATCAGGAACGTCATGCGGATGAAGCCGGGAGCGGAGGTCCACGTCGTCGACGGGGACGGGCGCGCCCTTCTTTGCGTCTTGCGCGCCTTCGAACCCGACGCGGCCGTCTTCGCCGTCGTCCGGGAACTGGAAACGAAGGCGTCGGGTCCCTTCGTCGGGATCGCCCAGGCGCTCATCCGGAAGGACCGGTTCGAATGGATGATCGAGAAGGCGACCGAACTCGGCGCCGCCGAGATCGTCCCGACCGTCTTCTCCCGTTCCGTCGTGAAACTCGAACCTGCCGACGAACCCCGCAAGCTCGAACGCTACCGGGCGATCGCCAAGGAGGCGGCGGAACAGTCGCGCCGCACCGCGATCCCGTCGATCCGTCCCGTCGCGAAGCTCGCGGACCTGCCGTTCTCGGACTACGACCGGGTCTATGTCTGTTACGAGGCGTCCGGGACCGAGGACATGCTCTTCCGCGTCGTGAAGCCGGCGGACCTCGACGGAAAGCTCCTGTTCATCGTCGGACCCGAGGGCGGGATCGCCCCCGACGAACTCGACTTCCTGAAATCACGCGGATGCGTCGTCTGCGGCCTCGGGAGCCGGATCCTGCGCTCCGAGACCGCCTCGATGTACGTGCTGTCGGCACTCGACGCGCTCTTCGAGGCATCGCGGTGAAGGCCGCCTTCCTCACCCTCGGCTGCAAGGTCAACGGCTACGAGACCGAAGCTGTCGCGGAACTCTTCAAGGTGCGCGGCTTCGAACTCGCGCGTCCGGGCGAAACCGCCGACGTGGTCGTCGTCAACACCTGCACGGTCACGAACATCGGCGATTCGAAGTCGCGCCAGACGATCCGCGGCGCCGTCCGCGACCATCCCGGCGCGGCCGTCGTGGTGATGGGCTGCTACTCCCAGCTGCAGCAGGAGAAGGTCGCCGCGATCGAAGGGGTCTCCGTCGTCCTCGGGACGAAGGACCGGCATCTGGCCCCCCTCTACGTCGAGGAATACCTGAAGACGAAAACGCCGATCGTGCGCGTCTCGCCTTTGTCCGTCGGCGACGGCTTCGAGGGGATGACGATCCGCCGGTTCGACCGGCATCGCCGCGCCTTCCTCAAGATCGAGGACGGTTGCGACAATTTCTGCTCGTACTGCGTGATCCCGTACGCCCGCGGACGCGTCCGCTCGAAGGACCCCGCGACGGTCCTCGACGAGGCCAGGCGGCTTTGCGAGAACGGGTACCATGAGATCGTCCTCACCGGGATCCACACCGGCGGCTACGGGAAGGACCTTGACGGATACCGTTTCGCCGATCTCCTTGACGACCTCGCGAAGATCGAAGGAATCGAGCGGATCCGCATCTCCTCGATCGAGGAGAGCGAACTCACCGAGGAGGTCGTGGACGCGATCGCGTCGAATCCTCTCTTCGCGAACCATCTTCACATCCCGCTTCAAAGCGGTTCGGACAAGATTCTGAGGGCGATGAACCGGCGCTACCTGACTGCCGACTACGCCCGGAAAATCGCGTCCCTGCGCGCCCGGATCCCCGGTCTGTCGGTCACGACCGACGTCATCGCCGGCTTCCCCGGGGAGACGGAAGAGGACTTCGAGAATTCACTTTCCTTCATCAAGCGAATCGGCTTCTCCGAGTTGCACGTGTTCCCCTTCTCGCGCCGCGACGGCACCGCGGCGGCGAAGCTGCCCGACGATGTCGGCGCGATCGAAAAGAAGCGGCGCGTCCAGCGGCTGCTCGACCTTTCGGACGAGATGGCGAAAGCGTTCGTCCGCTCCCAGGTGGGGACGTGCATGGTCGCGATCCCCGAGGGATCCGCGGACGGGTGGCTCACGGGTCATACCGGGAACTACCTCCGGGTCCGCTTTCCGGGCGATCCTTCCCGAATCGGGAAGCCGGTGGCGGTCCGGTTGACGGGAGAAGCATATCCCATCTCCCCGGCCGTCATGGATGATCCGACGCCCGCATGAAAAATGAAAGCCGGTCAGCGACCGGCTTTCGACATCTTCTGGATTTTCTTCGCCTTGATCATTTCGACCTTCTGCTGGGCCTTCTGTTCGCGCTTGGAGAGTTTCTTCTCCTTGATCTTGCGCTTCACGTGACGGGTGTCCTTGACGATCTCGTAGGTCAGGGTGTAGTCATTTTCGTTGTTCTTGAAACGGAACGGGGCGGCTTCGTTAATGTTCATCGGCAGTTCGAAGAGGAAGCCGATGAGCGGATTGAGCATCTGGTACTTGTTCGTCGCCTTGATCAGGCCGTCGACCTTGCGCCGCTTGTCCCACTTGTAGAGGACCTTGTCGTATTCGTCGAGGAGCACGATCGCGAGCTGGTTCTTGTTCCGGTCGGGAGAGATGAACGATTTCAGAAGGACGAGTTCGGGAAGGTTCTTCACATAATAGTCGAAGTACTTCTTGACGGCCCGCTTGCCCTTCGCTTTGAGCGACTTGAAGGTGTTCGTGTCGTCCCTCACGTAGTTCTTGATGACGTTCTCGATCAGGAGGTTGGAGTTGTAGTGCTTGGTGATCGTCTTGTCCATCCGCTTGTAGAACGCCTTGTACCGGGATGCGTACTGCGTCTTGTTGAAGACGGTCACGAGGATCGCTAAAACGGCGATCGCGGCCACCGCGATGCCGGCCACCACCATCCAGTTGTCAAGCAGCGTCGATATGTCGAACAGGGAATAATGCATCACAATCACCTCGTCATGGTCTACCTAAAATGATACCACACGAGGCGCTCCATTTAAACTCGTTTCGATAAATATTTGTTTACATTTTTAAGGAAATACAGTATAATCCTAAGTGGTAAAAAAGAAAAGGGGTGAAAGCACATGGCAAAAACGGTCGTTAGAGAAAACGAGTCCATCGAAGACGCGCTGCGCCGCTTCAAGCGTGACGTCTCCCGTGCCGGAACCCTTGCTGAAGCGAGGAAACGCGAGTACTACCTGAAACCGAGCGTCTCCAAGAAGCTGAAGGCGAAAGAGAACAAGACGCGTAAAGGCTGAATCCAGAAAGCACTTCCTCGAGAAGTGCTTTTTTTCCCTCGAAAAACCGCGACTTGATCGGCAATCCCGCGTATTATGTTATAATAATCAATGAAAGACGAAGGAGTGGTGCGATCGATGACCGACTTGACCAGACTTGACCTGAATCTGTCGACGGTATCCGAAATGGTCCGCATTTTGGGCACGAACGACAAGTACCTGAAACTGCTCTCAAGCCTGTACAAGTTCGAGATGTACGCCGGGAACAACCAGATTCTGGCGGACACGCACGACGAGGCCGCGATCGCCGAACTCACCCGCATGCTCGCGATCCTGAAGACGCTCGCGCATCGCAACGTCTTCTTCAACGAACGCGATGTCATCTATCTCAAAAACCTCCTCCCGACGGTCTCCGACGACGAGATCCACGACCTCTTCCTGAACCGCCGCGAGATCATCAAGAACTACGCCGGCAAGCCGATCTACGCCAAGACCCTGAACCAGAAGAAGTACCTCGAGGCGATCGAGAAGAACGACGTCGTCCTCGGCATCGGTCCCGCCGGCACCGGCAAGACCTACCTCGCCGTCCTCGTCGGGATCAGGAAGCTGCGCGACGGCGACGTCAAGCAGATCATCCTCACCCGTCCCGCCGTCGAAGCCGGCGAGAACCTCGGCTTCCTGCCCGGCGACATGAAGGAGAAGGTCGACCCATACCTCCGACCGCTCTACGACGCCCTCAACGAAGTGCTCGGCGTCAAGACCGCGCAGACGATGATCGAGCAGGGCACGATCGAGATCGCGCCGCTCGCCTACATGCGCGGCCGTACGCTCGAGAACGCCTACGTGATCCTCGACGAGGCGCAGAACACGACCGCCAACCAGATGAAGCTCTTCCTCACCCGCCTCGGCTTCGGTTCGAAGATGATCGTCACCGGCGACGTCACCCAGAGCGACCTGCCCAAGCACGTCGAACCGGGCCTCGTCAAGGCGGCGCGGATCCTCGGCGACGTCCCCGGGATCGCGATCCAGCTCTTCGACAAGATCGACGTCGTCCGCCATCCGCTCGTCCAGACCATCCTCGAGAGGTTCGAACATGCTCAGGATTAACTTCGTGAACCAGTTCGACGACCAGGACGCCCTCTATCTCCCGACGATCGAGACGGCGCTGAAGCAGGCGTATAAGACGCTCCGCCTGCATGGCAGGAGGATCATCTCGATCATCCTCGTCGACGACGAGGAGATCCGCCGGATCAACGCCGAATACCGCAAGATCGATCGCGTCACCGACGTGATCAGCTTCGACAACCAGGACGGCGGAACCGAACTCGGCGACGTCTTCATCTCCGTGCCGCGCGCGAAGGAACAGGCCGAATCCTTCGGACACCCGTTCACGCGCGAGCTCGGCTTCCTCGCCGTCCACGGTTTTCTGCACTGCACCGGCTACGACCACATGACGCCGGAAGACGAAAAAACGATGTTCGCGCTCCAGGAGACGATCCTCCAGGCGTGCGGACTGAGGAGGAACTGACTCGTATGGACAAACTCTACCAGATCGCCCGCGACAACATCAAGAACAGCTATTCGCCCTACTCGAAATTCGCCGTCTCGGCCGTCCTCGAACTCAAGGACGGCACCCTTTTCAAAGGCGTGAACATCGAGAACGCGGCCTACGGCCTCAGCAACTGCGCCGAACGGAGCGCCATCTACGCCGCTTATTCCCAGGGCGTCCGGAAGGCGGACATCCGCCGCATCCTGGTCTACACCGACCATCCGTATTTCGTCTCGCCGTGCGGCTCCTGCCGCCAGGTGCTGCGCGAACTGATGGAGGACGACGCCCAGGTCGTGCTCGCCAACAACAAGGGCGAACTCAAGGAATTCCGGAACGCCGACCTGCTTCCCGCGGCCTTCACCGAGGGCGACCTCTGATGTTCCGATCCGGTTTCGTCACGATCATCGGCGAACCGAACGTCGGCAAGTCGACGTTCCTCAACACCGTCCTCGGACGCAAGGTGGCGATCGTCTCGAACAAGCCGCAGACGACCCGCGACCTCATCACCGGCATCTACGAGGACAACGAGTCGCAGATCGTCTTCATCGACACCCCCGGCATCCACCACGGTCAGACGAAGCTCGGCGAGTACATGACGACGGCCGCCGTGAACACGGTCCGTTCGGTCGATCTCGTGCTCTTCATGGTGAACGCCTACGATGACGTCAAGCATGAGAACATCGAGATTCTGAAAAACCTAAAAAGCGCGAAAACGCCCGTTTTCCTGATCATCAACAAGATCGACGCGATCAAGGACTGGAAGCGGCTCCAGACCGCCGCCGACGCGTACAAGGCCGCCTTCGAATTCAAGGGTGCGTACGGCGTCTCGGCGCTGACCGGCCAGAACGTCGAAGCCCTCGTCGACGACATCAAGGCGACCTTCGAGGAAGGCCCGCGGTTCTATCCGCAGGGGTCGGTCACCGACCGTCCCGAATCGTTCCTCGTCGGCGAACTGATCCGCGAGAAGATCCTCGAACTCACCAGCGAGGAGATCCCGCACGCCGTCATGGTCGTCGTCGACCAGATGAAGATGAACGGCGTCAAGACTACCATGGGAATCCACGCCTCGATCGTCGTCGAGCGTCCCGGCCAGAAGGCGATCATCATCGGAAACCGGGGGGAGATGCTGAAGAAGATCGGCACCCTCGCCCGCCTCGACATCGAGGAACTGCTCGGCACGAAGGTCTTCCTCGAACTTTTCGTGAAGGTCGAACCCGACTGGCGCAACCGCGAATACTATCTCAAGAACTACGGATACAAACCCGAAAAGGGGTGAGCGGATGGCCTCGTTCGAAGCCCTGATCCTGAAGCAGATCCCGTTCAAGGAATCGAGCAAGATCCTCCACGTCTACACCGCCGAGGGGATGAAGTCGCTTCTCGTCCACGGCGCGAAGAAACTCGGCTCCCCTTACCTGTCCGCTTCCGAGAACCTGAACCTGGTGGTCTTCCATGCGGTCGGGAAGGAGATCCTGACGGTCACCGACGCCGACCTCGCCGACGGCTATCCGGCGATCAAAGCCGACCTCGTCCGCCTCACCTGCGCCCAGCATCTCGCCGAGCTCGTGCACGGATTCGGGGAAGGCGACTACGACCACGCCAAGTTCTTCGCCTTCGTGAAGAAGATCATGGCGCGGCTCGCGGCCGACGACCATTACCTCGACTACCTGCACATGCTCGAACTCAAGTACCTCCACCTGCTCGGCGTCGCCCCGGCGTTCTCCGCCTGCGCCGCCTGCGGGCGGACCGACGGGCTCACCTTCCGGGTCCGGTCCGGCGGACTGGCATGTCCCGACCACGCCGAGGGACCGGCGGCGTCCGACGAAGCCTTCCGCTGGCTCCGGACGCTGTACCTGTTCGACCTCCGGGAACCGCTCGCGGACCATCCGTCGGAAGCGGTGACCGCGGAGATCCGCCGCGTCCTCGACGACTGGTACGCCTACCATCTCAACTTCCGCTCCAAATCGCGTTCCGTCCTGTCCGGATTGCTCGGGTACTGACCCGACGATCCGGTTTTGTTTCGCCCGGATGCGGGCGGCCGTTTCACCGCCGGCTTTCCGATAACGCCTTGACTTTACGTATTTTGAATATATAATTATTATGAGTCATTATGCGGTTTTGGGAGGAAGGACACCATGAGGATCACGCTCGACCAGCTCGTCACCTACGCCAAGCAGTACGGATTCGTCTTCCAGGGTTCGGAAATCTACGGCGGTCTCGCCAACACCTGGGATTACGGTCCCCTCGGCGTCGAACTGAAGAACAACGTCAAGAAGGCGTGGTGGGAGGCGTTCGTCTCGCAGAACCCCTACAACGTCGGACTCGACTCGTCGATCATCCTGAATCCGGAGACCTGGGTGGCCTCCGGACATTTGAAGTCGTTCCAGGATCCGCTCATGGACTGCAAGTCGTGCAAGTCGCGCCACCGCGCCGACAAGCTGATCGAGGCCTTCACCAAGGGCGCCGTCGACGCCGACGGCTGGGACAAGAAGACGATGTACGACTACATCGTCGAACACAAGATCAAGTGCCCGGTCTGCGGCGCCGTCGACTACACCGAGATCCGCGAGTTCAACCTCATGTTCAAGACCTTCCAGGGGGTCGTCGAGGACGCCAAGTCGACGATCTACCTGCGGCCGGAGACGGCCCAGGGGATCTTCCTGAACTTCAAGAACGTCCAGCGCGCCTCCCGCCGGAAGATCCCGTTCGGGATCGGCCAGATCGGGAAGTCCTTCCGCAACGAGATCACCCCCGGCAACTTCGTCTTCCGGACCCGCGAGTTCGAACAGATGGAACTGGAGTTCTTCGTGAAGCCCGGCACCGAACTCGAATGGTTCGCATACTGGAAGAAGTTCGCCGTCGACTTCCTCAAGTCGCTCGGACTCAAGGAGGAGAACATCCGCCTCTACGACCATCCGAAGGAGAAGCTCTCGTTCTACTCGAACGCCACGACCGACGTCCACTACAACTTCCCGTGGGGCTTCGACGAACTGTGGGGCATCGCCTCCCGCACCGACTACGACCTCAAGGCGCACATGACCCATTCCGGCGAAAGCCTCGAATACCTCGATCCAGAGACCAACGAGAAGTACGTCCCGTACTGCGTCGAACCCTCGCTCGGCGTCGAACGCCTCGTGATGGCGGCGCTCTGCGACGCCTACGACGAGGAGCCGGTCGAAGGCACGACCGAGTCGCGCATCGTCCTCAGACTCTCGCCGAAGCTCGCGCCGGTGAAGGTCGCCGTGCTTCCGCTCATGAAGAAGTTCCACGTCGAGAAGGCGAACGAGATCTACGCCATGCTCGTGAAGAAGTTTTCGACCCAGTACGACGACGCCGGCAACATCGGCAAGCGCTACCGCCGCCAGGACGCGATCGGCACCCCGTACTGCGTCACGATCGACGAGGAGACGCTCACCGTCGGCACCGTCACGGTCCGCGACCGCGACGCCATGACCCAGGTCAAGGTGCCGGTGGTCGAACTGACCGCCTGGCTCGAAGCGCATCTGAACTGAACCCGGATCGAATCTTGTCGGAGGAGGTGGTTCCATGGCTCCCATCAGCCAGCAGTCGATCGACGCGATCATGAACGCGGTCGATATCGTCGACGTCGTCGGCGAGTACGTGAAGCTCCAGCCCGCCGGCAAGAACTACAAGGGCCTCTGCCCGTTCCACTCCGAGAAGACCCCGTCCTTCTTCGTCTCTCCCGAGAAGCACATCTTCCACTGCTTCGGATGCGGCGAGAAGGGCAACGCCGCCGCCTTCCTGCAGAAGTACAAGAACATCACCTGGCCGGAGGCGATGAAGGAACTCGCCGACCGCCACGGCATCCCGCTGGAACTCGACCGGAAATACGGCCCGGACGAGTCGTTTCAGCGTTATTACGAGATCAACTCGACGGCCACCGACTTCTACGCGCTCGCGCTCACAAACTCGGCCGAAGGCAAGCCCGCGCTCGAGTATCTCCTGAACCGCGGCCTCGACCTCCGCACGATCCAGCAGTTCGAACTCGGCTTCGCCCCCGATGCGGCCGACCAGCTCTACCGCAACCTGAAGGGGCGGTACCAGGAGCTCGACATGCTTCAGATCGGGCTGATCAAGAAGAACGCCGAAGGCAACTACTACGACCTCTTCCGCAACCGCGTGATGTTCCCGATCAGGAACGAGTACGGCAAGGTCGTCGCCTTCTCCGGCCGGCTCTACCGGAAGGCGGAGAACGAGCCGAAGTACGTGAACAGCCCGTTCACCGAGAT
The DNA here is from genome assembly GCA_041649275.1 of Candidatus Izemoplasmatales bacterium. Taxonomy (NCBI): domain Bacteria; kingdom Bacillati; phylum Mycoplasmatota; class Mollicutes; order Candidatus Izemoplasmatales; species Candidatus Izemoplasmatales bacterium. The sequence continues at coordinate 9,904 of JBAZNL010000019.1, read as the reverse complement.
TTTCACGAAGGGCGAGACGGTCTACAACCTCGACCGCGCCCAGCCGGCGATCAAGACGGCGAAGCGGGTCTTCCTCTACGAGGGCTTCATGGACGTCATCGCCTCCGTGAACGCCGGCGTCCGCGAGGCGGTCGCCTCGATGGGCACCGCGCTCACGCCGGCCCAGGCGAACCTCCTCAAGCGCTACGCCGACAAGGTCGTGCTCTGCTACGACGGCGACGCCCCGGGCTTCGAGGCGATGGGCAAGGCGATCCCGATCCTCGAGGAGGCGAAGCTCGAAGTCACGATCCTCCTGCTTCCCGAAGGACTCGACCCCGACGAGTACTGCCGCAAGTATTCGCCGGCGAAGTACCGCGCGTACGTCGAGGAGAACCAGGCCGACAAGTACGAGTTCGCCTACCAGCGTCTCGTGCGCCACGCCGACCTCCGCCGTCCGGCGGCGGTCGAGAAGGTCAAGCTCGACCTCTTCGACTGGCTCATCCGGGAAAACTCGGGGACATTGATCCGCACCTTCGTCGAGAAGCTCGCGGCCGACCTGAAGATCGACGTCGAGACCCTGATGTCCGACTTCCGCGCCTACGGCTTCACGAAGAACCTGAAGCTCACCCGGGCGGCCGAACGCGGGAAGACCGGCGGCGTCGCCCGGCTCGACCGCAACTACACGGCCGAAGTGTACCTGATGAACTACTATTTCCAGAACGTCCAGTACCGCAACCGGATCGAAGCCGAACTCACGCCGTATTTCGTCCGCGACGACTTCCTCAAGGTCGTCCTGCTCGAAGTGCAGGACATCCTCGAGGTCCATCCGGGCGCCGACCTCGTCGCCGAGATCGGCCGCCGCATGACGAACGACCGCCGCCGCGAGTTCGACGCGATCATCGTCGCGAAGCTCGAGTATTCCGAGAAGGGCCTCGCCGAATGCATCACGACGCTCAAGTCGCGCGGCTTCGACGACCGCATCAAGGAACTCGAATCGGAGCGCGAGGGTCTCGCCAAGGACGACCCCGCGTATCTTGCGAAATCCGAAGAAATCCGCAACCTCAGGAAAGGAAGAGAAAGCCTATGGAAAAGAACGACATCCTGAAGAAACTCATCGCCCTGAACGAGAAGCAGGGATACGTCACCCTCGACGACATCAAGAAGTACGCCCCCGAGGAGTCGATCCTCTTCGACGACCTGCAGATGATGCTCGAGGAAGAGGGCGTCTACGCCGAGGCCGTCGCTCCGGAAACCGTCGACGAACCCGAAGAGGAAGAAACGGAAGAGGCGGCGATTCCGGCCGACGAACCGTTCGAGGAAGAACTCCTCGACGAGGTCGAGCCCGAAGGCCCGGCGACTCCCGAGGAGGCCGCAGCCGCCGAGGAGGAGGACGACTTCATCGACCTCGACGAACTCTCCGACGCCGACATCTCCGAAGACGAGCTGCTCGACTTCGTCGACTACGCGAAGGAGATCGAAGAGGAACTGATGCGCGAGAAGCAGTACGACTCGAGCGTCTCGATCAAGGTCGACGATCCTGTCCGCATGTACCTGAAGGAGATCGGCCGCGTCGAACTCCTCTCCAACGATGAAGAATACGAACTCGCCACCCTGATCTCGCGAGCCCGCAAGGCGAAGGATGCCTACGACGCCCGCGTCCAGGCCGGCGAGACCGTTCCCGACGAGGAACGCGTCGAGGTCGAGGAACTCTACAAGCGCGGCCAGTTCTCCGAGAAGAAGCTGGTCGAGGCCAATCTCCGCCTCGTCGTCTCGATCGCGAAGCGCTACGTCGGCCGGGGAATGCAGTTCCTCGACCTGATCCAGGAAGGCAACATGGGCCTGATGAAGGCCGTCTACAAGTTCGACCACACCAAGGGCTTCAAGTTCTCGACCTACGCGACCTGGTGGATCCGCCAGGCCATCACCCGCGCGATTGCCGACCAGGCGCGCACGATCCGGATCCCGGTCCACATGGTCGAGACCATCAACAAGCTCGTGCGCACCCAGCGCACGCTCACCCAGAAGCTGCGCCGCGAACCGTATCCGGACGAGGTCGCGGCCGAGATGAAGATCTCGGTCGAGAAGGTCCAGATCATCCAGAAGGTCGCGCAGGAACCGATCTCGCTCGAGAGCCCGGTCGGCGAGGAGGAGGACTCTTCGCTCGGCGACTTCATCGCCGACCCGGACACACTCACCCCCTACGAGTACACCTCCAAGGAGATGCTGAAGCGCGAGCTCGACGCCGTCCTCGAGACCCTCACGGATCGCGAGGAGAAGGTCCTCCGCATGCGCTTCGGCCTGCTCGACGGCCGCACTCGGACGCTCGAGGAGGTCGGCAAGGAATTCGGCGTGACGCGCGAGCGCATCCGCCAGATCGAAGCCAAGGCGCTCCGCAAGCTCCGCCATCCTTCGCGCTCCAAGAAGCTGAAGGATTTCACCAACAACCACTAGGATGGCCGATCTCGGTCCGAGGCTCGAAGCGGCGCTCGCCTTCGTACCCGCAGCCGAAAGGCTCGCCGACGTCGGCGCCGACCATGGTTTCCTCGCGATCGAGGCCGTCGCCCGCGGGAAGGCGAAGGCCGCGCTCGCGATCGACGACAAGCCCGGTCCCCTGTCGAAGGCGACCGGAAACGTCGCCCGCGCCGGGTTGTCCGACCGCATCGAAACCGTCCTTCGGGACGGCCTGCCTGCAGGGCACGGCTGCGACGTCGTCTGCGTCCTCGGCATGGGCGGCGCGATGATCCGAAGAATCCTCGAAACCGCAGACCTCACGAGCGTCCGCCGGCTCGTCCTCGGACCCCAGTCCGAGGCGGCCGTCGTCCGCGCCTGGCTCGAGGAACACGATTATGCGATCGAGCGCGAGGCGTTTCTCGCCGAACGCGGGAAGCACTACCAGATCCTCTCCGCCGTCCCCGGACGGATGGCGCTTTCGGACGCGGAGCGCGAGTTCGGGCCGCTGATCCTCAAGGAACGAAACGAAGCCTTCCGCACCTACGTCGCGGGACTGATCGACGCGCTGGAGCGCGGCCGCGCCGCCGCGGTCGATCCCCTCAAGCGGCGTCTCCTCCAGATCCGCATCGACTTTCTCAGGGAGCTGATTCCATGAACCTTTCCGACATCACGAAACATCTCGAAACGAAGTATCCGAAGACGCTTGCCTACGACTGGGACAACGTCGGCCTCCAGGTCGGCTCGCTCAACCGGAAGGCGTCCGTCGTCCTCGTCACGCTCGACGTGACGAAGGAGGTCGTGAAGGAAGCGATCGCCCTCAAGGCCGACCTGATCGTGACCCACCATCCGCTCATCTTCAAGCCGGTCGCCTCGATCGCGACCGAGAGTCCGCGCGGCTGGATGATCGACAGGCTCGTCAAGAACGACGTCGCGCTCTACGCCATGCACACCAACTACGACCTCGCCGAAGGCGGGATGAACGACCGGCTCGCGAAGCTGATCGGGATCCGCGAGCCGAAGCTGCTCGACGAGGAGGAACGCATCGGCCGCTACGGCGACGTCGACCCGCAGCCGATGTCGCAGGCGATCATGAAGATCAAGGCCGCCCTCGGCGTCTCGACGGCGCGCTTCATCGGCACCCTCGACAGAAACGTGTCCGTCATCGGCGTCTCCGGCGGTTCCGGATCGAACCACGTCGGCCAGGCCAAGCGTCGCGGCTGCGACCTCTACGTGACCGGCGACGTCACCTACCACACCGCCCTCGACTGCGTCCAGATGGGACTCTCCGTCCTCGACGTCGGCCACTACGCCGAGAAGGTCTTCAAGGCCGCGATCGCGGAAGAACTCGCCGCCGCCTTCCCCGACGTCCGGATCGTCGCCTCCGCAATCGAGACCGATCCGTACGAAACCGTGTGAAATCGCATCCATTCCGCTTGCTTTTCGTTTCCGCTCATGGTATATTATTGTTTGAAATTCAAAGTAAAGTCAGACAATGACGACAAGGAGCGAAGACAATGGGTAAAATCGGCATCGCCGTGTGCGGCAATTCGGGCATCGATTACGCCGTCCACGACAAGCGCATCAGGATCTTTCGATCGGTCCTGATGGTCGAAGACAAGGAATACGAGGATTTCGTCGACATCAACGCCGACGACTTCTACGCCATGCTGGTCAAGAATCCGGAACTGAACGTGCGCACGGCGCAGACCTCGACCGGCAACATCCTCAAGATGTACGAGGAGATGCATGCCTCCGGCTGCGACGAGATCATCGCGATCACGATCTCCGAGAAGCTCTCCGGCACGTACCAGAACGCGGTCCTGGCCGCGAAGATGATCGAGGGCGTCAAGGTGCACGTCTTCGATTCCCGCACGGTCGCCTATCCCGAAGCGAAGATGGCCTTTACCGCGCAGAAGCTCGCCGACCAGAACGTCCCGGCCGAGAAGATCCTCGAGGAACTCGGGAAGATCCGCGACGGCCAGCACATCTTCGTCGCCGTCGATACCCTCAAGTACCTCGTCAAGAACGGCCGCCTCTCGAACGCCGCCGGCTTCTTCGGGACGCTCCTCAAGCTCAAGCCGCTGCTCGAGGTCTCGAAGGAAGGCAAGGTCGTGACCATCGAGAAGATCCGCACCACTTCCAAGGCCCGCGAGGCGATGGTCGAGCGCTTCCTCGGCGAAGTCGCCGGGAAGACCGTCGAGAGCTTCATCGTCTACACCAACAACTTCAACGAAGTCGCCGACCTGAAGGACGAGCTCGAAGAGAAGCACGGCCTGAAGGACGTCAAGCTCGTGCCCCTCACCCCGGTCGTCGGCTGCCATGCCGGCCCCGGCACGATGGGACTCGGCTACATCGTCGTCCAGTAAGAAGCGAAAAGGAGAACCGACCCCATGAGCGAAGCCAAGAAACTGATCAACGAACTGCTCGTCGAGATTTTCAACCGCATCCTGGCCATCGAGGAGGAGGCGCTGCGTCAAGCCGGCGTGCCCCTTTCGATGACGGAGATCCACGTGCTCGAGGCGGTCGAGAACGTCCCCGAGCCGTCGATGACGGCGATCGCGGCCAAACTCGGGATCACCGTCGGCTCGCTCACGACCTCCGTCGCGACGCTCGCGAACAAGGGCTACGTGCTGCGCCGCCGTCCCGACGTCGACCGCCGCAAGGTGCTCGTCGAGCTCACCCCGGCCGCGCATCGGACGCTTGAGATCCACGCGAAGTTCCACGCCGGCATGATCGACTCGATCTTCGAGGACCTCAAGGTCGAGGAGGACGAGGTGCTGCTCGCCTCGCTCCGCCGCGTCGCCGCCTATTTCCGCAAGTAGTCCGATGAAAAAATCCCGAGGCCGGGTTGAACCGGCATCGGGATTTTTCCTTCCATGGAACCAAAAGACGACGCGCTCGGCGTCGTCTCTTGGTTCCGCTATTCGGCGATGATGCAGCTGACCGGGCAGTTCGCTTCGCAGACGCCGCAGTCGATGCACTGATCGGCATCGATGACGTAGATGGCGCCCTCGGCGATGCAGTCCACGGGGCAGTTCGACTTGCAGGTTCCGCAGGCGATGCAGGTGTCCAGGATCTTTCTCGGCATGGTGACCCTCCAAAGGATGTTGTTTGTGGCACGAAACCATTGTAACCGAAAGCGGTCCGTTTGTAAAGGTCCAAAGGGAAAGGACGGCGGTGAAACCGCTCCCCGCGCCGTCGAATGTACTTGCCAAAACGGGTCGTCGTTTGATACAATGGTATCGTGTCGAAAGGTGGTATGAGTCATGGTCGAACTGCAGCTCTGGATCGTCATCGTCGTTCCCATCCTCCTCCTGCTCGGAGGGGGCATCGCGGGGTTCTTCATCTCGCGGAACGTCTTCAAGAAGTATCTCGAGAAGAATCCTCCCGTCAACGAGAACATGATCCGTGCGATGATGTCCCAGATGGGCCGGACTCCGTCCGAGAAACAGGTACGCCAGGTCATGGCGTCGATGAAGCAGGCGAAGTGAATCGGTTCGGCGCGTCCCCCGGGACGCGCCTTTTTTCCATCGGCGAAAAAAAGGGGACGAAGCTTGCGGGCTTCGTCCCCTTCGTCGTATTCCGTGCGATTCAGTTCCCGCCGGTCCCGTTCGTCTGGGACGTCTGGGTGGTCTGGGTGGTCTGCGTGGTCGTCGTCCCCTTCTGGTAGTCGTCGATCTCGTCCTCCAACTCCGCCTTGCGGGTCTGGGTCTGGTTGCGCCACGCCTCGACGGCCTGGGCATGCTCGCTCACGCGGGCGTTGTAGGTCGTACGGGTCTGTTCCTGGAGCTGGACCGAATCCGCGTGGTAGGTGTCGCGGAGCGCGGCGAGTTCCGCATGGAAGGCATCGACGAGAGCCGCAAGTTCGCTTTCGAGCGCGGCGGTGTCCCCGCCCTCGCCTTCGACGGTGGCGATCTGGGCCTCGAGGGCCTCGATCTGCGGCAGGTACTCTTCCTTGATCAGGTCGCGTTCCGCCTGGAACGCGTCCTTGAGCGCCTGGGCGACGTCCTTGTTCGCCTGCTTCATGGTCTTGACCCGGGCCATGAGCTCGGTCGGGGTCATCGCGACCGCATCCTCGATCGCAAGCGTGTCGTCGAGGTCGCAGACGCGTTTCGCCAGCTGGTACTGGGCGGGCGAGACGCCGAGGGCGCCGGCCTGGGCGGCGGTCGAGCCGTCGTACGCCTTGTCCTGGGCCTTGCCCATCATCCCGCGGTTCATGAAGGCTTCGTCGATCGATTCCTTCACGCGGGTCCTCACGGTTTCGCCGAGTTCGGCGTTTTCCGAAATCGCGGAGACGGAAACGACCGTCTCGGCGGCTTCGATGTCGATGAAGCCGAGGTCGATCGCCTTGTCGACGATCATCTCGATCGCGTCGGCGGACTTTTCGCCGATCAGGTCGAGTTCGAGGAGCAGGACCTCGCCGTCCTCGTTGAGCGCGCTGGCATCGAGGACCTTGTCGTTGCCGGAGACGGTCAGATCGATGCTGGGGTTGATGTCGAGTGTGACGTAGGTGTCGTCCGCGGAGACGCTTGCGCAGCCGACGAAGATGCCGATGGCGATCGCCGCCATCGCGAATCCGACGATGAGTTTCTTGAGTGACATGGTTGGAACCTCCCTTCAGGTTTCATCAAATATACGGATTTCGTGACGGAAATATTGAACTTGAGTGAAGAAAACTAAAAAAAAGACATTCCGGAAACAGCGACGTCGAATGAAAAAGGCCCCCTTCTCAGGAAGCCTTCTTGAAGAAACGGTCGATCAGGTCGAAGAGATGCACCTTGTTCTCGGTACCTGCCCTGAGCCGGCGGTAGTTCGCGCGGTGGCGGTAGACGATGACCGCGGCGACGAACGCGGTCGCGATCACGAGTCCGAGGTCGGCTTTCCAGAGAAAATGCCGGAGGGTCACGAAGAGGACCGCGGACAGCGCGCCGACGGTCGAGGAGACCGAAACGTAGCGGGTCAGGTATTCGGTGACGAGGAAGACGCCGAGGAGGCCGAGCGCGAGCAACGGTTCATACGCGAGCAACAGGCCGAACGACGAGGCCACGCCCTTCCCGCCCTTGAAGGAAAGCCAGACGGGGAAGCAGTGACCGAGGACCGAGGCGACGCCGTAGACGACCGGATGGAAGAGTTCGACCCCGTCGAACAGCCGCGTATGCAGGATGAGGAAGACGATCAGGCCGCTCTTCAGGGTGTCCGCGAAGAGCACGGCAAAGCCGATCGGACGTCCGAAGACGCGGAAAGCGTTCGTCGTGCCGAGGTTGCCGGATCCGTACTTGCGGATGTCCTTGCCCTGGAAGAGCAGTCCGAGGATGAGCGAGAACGGGATCGAGCCGAGCAGGTAGGCGACGGCGAGCAGGATGAAGTTCACGTTATTCCCCCCTTTCCATGGGCATCATTATATCACGCGCGCAGCCGAATTAAAGTATAAATATGGTGAAAGTTTTGGTATAATGGAAGCGAGAAAAACGAAGGGGACGGCAGCATGAGCGAGAAAATCACGAACACCTACAACGCCCAATCGATCCAGATCCTCGAAGGCCTCGAAGCGGTCCGCAAGCGCCCCGGCATGTACGTCGGCAGCACCGACGCGCGCGGACTCCACCATCTCGTCTGGGAAATCGTCGACAATTCGATCGACGAGGTCCTCGCCGGGTACGGTTCGAGCATCAAGGTCGTCATCAAGGAAGACAACTCCGTCGTCGTCAGCGACGACGGTCGAGGCATGCCCGTCGACATGCACAGTTCCGGCATGTCCGCGGTCGAGGTCATCTTCACGAAGCTCCACGCCGGCGGCAAGTTCGGCGGCGAGGGCGGCGCCTACAAGGTGTCCGGCGGCCTCCACGGCGTCGGCGCCTCGGCGGTCAACGCCCTGTCGGAGTTCCTCGAGGTCACCGTCCACCGCGACGGCCTGATGTACCAGATGCGCTTCGAGCGGGGCAAGAAGGTCAAGGACCTGATCGTCATCGGCGAATCGCGCAAGGTCGGTTCGGAAGTGTGGTTCAAGCCCGATCCGACGATCTTTTCGACGACGCTCTTCAACTTCCAGACGCTCCAGGAGCGCCTGAGAGAGAGCGCGTTTCTCGTCAAGGGACTGCGCATGCAGCTCGTCGACGAACGCTCCAAGACGCGCGAGACGTACCTCTACAACGACGGCCTGAAGGCCTTCGTCGACTACCTCAACACCGCCAAGACGGTCCTCCACCCGACCCACTTCTTCGAGGGCAAGGCCAACCAGATCGAGGTCGAGGTCGCCTTCCAGTACGCCAAGATCTACAATGAGAACATCATCAGCTTCGTCAACAACGTCCGCACCAAGGACGGCGGCACCCACGAGACCGGCCTCAAGTCGGCCTTCACCAAGGTGATGAACGACTACGCCCGCAAGATGAACCTGATCAAGGAGAAGGACGAGGGCCTCGACGGCGCCGACATCCGCGAGGGCCTCACCGCGATCATCTCCGTCCGCATCCCGGAAAACCTCCTTCAGTTCGAAGGCCAGACGAAGAACAAGCTCGGCAGTCCCGAAGCCCGTCCGGCCGTCGAGACGGTCGTGAACGAGCAGCTTTTGACCTTCCTCGTCGAATCGCCGCAGCTCTCCTCCTCGCTCGTCGAGAAGGCGCTTCAGGCACGCAACGCCCGCGACGCCGCCCGCAAGGCGCGCGACGACGCGCGGCTCGTGAAGAAGGTCTCGAAGACCGAGACGATCCTCTCCGGCAAGCTCTCTCCCGCCGGCACCAAGAACCCGAAGGTGAACGAGCTCTTCCTGGTCGAGGGCGATTCCGCCGGCGGCTCCGCCAAGCAGGGCCGCGACCGCCGCTTCCAGGCGATCCTACCGCTTCGCGGGAAGGTCATCAACTCCGAGAAGCAGAAGATGGAGGACGTCCTCAAGAACGAGGAGATCTCGACGATCATCGCGACCGTCGGCGCCGGCCTCGGCGGCGACTTCCGGATCGAGAAGTCCAACTACGACAAGATCATCATCATGACCGACGCCGACACCGACGGCGCCCACATCCAGGTCCTCCTGATCACGTTCTTCTTCCGCTACATGCGTCCGCTCGTCGAGGCGGGACGCCTCTACATCGCCCTCCCGCCGCTCTACAAGATCACGAAGATCGGCAAGAAGGAGGAGGTCCGGTACGCCTGGACCGAGGAGGACCGCGAAGAGATCTGCAAGACCTTCCGGACCTACAACATCCAGCGTTACAAGGGCCTCGGCGAGATGAACGCGCCGCAGCTCTGGGACACCACCATGAACCCCGAGACGCGCACGCTCGTCCGCGTGCACGTCGAGGACCTCGCCGACGCCGAGAGTCGGATCTCGATCCTGATGGGCGACGACGTCGAACCGCGCAAGGAATGGATCGACACGAACGTCTCGTTCGCCGACGAGGACGACTACGAGATCGGGGAGGGCGCATGATGGCCTCCGTCAAGAACAAGGTCGAGAAGTTCGTCGAGGAGAAGATCA
>JBAZNL010000018.1 GCA_041649275.1 Candidatus Izemoplasmatales bacterium | reverse complement strand
GATTTCTTCGATCCGCCCTTCACAAGGGTTTTTTGTCGTTATCTACATATATAAAGAATAAATAGATTGACAGAAGATAGTTAGTCACTCATTAATTTCCATACCAATCCAAAATCATCATAGTGTGCAAAAAGCAACCGGATCCGATGGGGAGACCCCAGAGAATCCGGTTGCTATCTTTGTTGTCAGAAATGCTTCAGATCACGCGTCCTGGCTGCTCAGTATTCGACCCGCATCAGGCAGAGCCCGGCGGCGGGCGCCAGTTCCTGCGTCCGGATGCGACTCTTCGAAGCGATGAGCTCCGCCATGTCCGCGTCCATGCTCCCCTGGGCGATCCTGACGAGCGACGCGGAAAGCAGGCGAATCATGTTGTGGAGGAAGCCGTCGCCGACGAAGACGAGCGTGATCCTGTCGCCCTCGCGTTCGACGCGCGCTTCCTTGATCGTTCGCACCTTCGAGTCTTTCTCGCCCTTGCTGAAGGAGGTGAAGTCGTGGGTGCCGACGACCTTTCCGATCTCGCGTTCGAGGACATCCTGGTCGAGCGGACCGGGAAACCAAGCCTGCCGCCGCCTGAGCGGATCGTAGGCGCCGACGTCGACGGTGTAGCGGTATTCCTTCTCGAAGACGTCGAAGCGGGCGTGGAAGAGCGGATGGGTCGATGCCGCCGCGACGATCCGGACGTCGTCGGGAAGCGAATGGTTCATGATCGTCATCCACCGCTCCGGCGAGAACTCGCGAACCGAATCGAAGTGGACCACCTGGCCGACGGCGTGCACGCCGGTGTCGGTGCGCGAGGCGCCGTTCACGGCCGTCGGTTCGCCGTTGACGTGCGAGACCATCCCCTCGAGCTCGGCCTGGACGCTTCGGAGTTCGGCCTGGCGCTGGAAGCCGAAGAAGTCGGTGCCGTCGTAGGCGACGGTCATGCGGATCCTGGTCCTGGACGGATCGGGGCGCTTGAAGAGGACGCGGTCGACCTTCCCGTCGTAGAGGAAGAGTTTCACGGAGAGTCCCGCCGCCGTCGTCCCGGAGACGGTCGCGCGGGCCTCGTCGGGGAAGAGGACGACGCCGTCGAAGATTCCGGGGAGGACCTTGAGGTAATCGATGGCGTCCTCGCCGTGGCGGACGACGCGGTCCTCGCCCAACAGCGCGACGCGCGGGTCGAGATGGGGGAGGACGTCGCCCTTCAGGAGGGCAACGCGAAGATCCCGGATCGTCATGGGATCACCCGGATCAGGATCGATCCGACGAAGACGAGGACGGTGAAGACCGCGGTGACGAGGTCGGCGGCGCCAAAGGCGAGTTCGTGGATCCGCGTCCGGGGTCTCCCCGGGACGAAGTTGCGCGATTCCATCGCGTCGGCGAGGTCCTCGCTCCGCTTGAAGGCGATGATGAACATCGGGATGAGGAGCGAGACGATCTGCTTCACCTTCTCGAGCAGCCTGCCCTCGTTGAAATCGGCGCCGCGGCTCGCCTGCGCGAGCATGATCTTGTTCGCCTCGTCGAGGATCGTCGGGATGTAGCGGAGCGAGATCGAGATGATGAGCGCGAAGTCGTCGGAATGGACGCCGAGCCGCTTGAGCGGCCGGAGGAGGCTTTCGAGCCCCTGGGTGAGGTCGGTCGGCTTGGTCGTGAGCGTGAGCACGGTCGAAAGCGAGATCACGATGAGCAGGCGGATGACGACGAAGACCGACGTCACGACGCCGCTCTCGTAGATCTCGAAGGCATACGTCGTCCAGACCGGGCCTTCGGCCGGCAGGTACGAGAACGCCGCGTAGACGCCCGCGATCCAGAGGATCATGAGCACCCCGCGGAAGCGGCGGAAGGAGGCGGCGAGGCGCCAGAGGACCGTCCAGGCGACGGCGGCGAGGATCGAATATAGCCCGATCGTCATGTCCTGCCGGAGCCAGAGCGTCCCCTCGCGGTTCAAGAAGATCTGGAAGGAGAAGGTGAAGACGAGCAGAACGAAGAGCGGACGCATCCCCCTCGCGACGCGGCCGACGGAGATCCTGCCCAATAACATGACCCCAAGCGTGACCGCAAACGCGATCGACACCTGGAGGATCGACTCGAGGAGGAATACCGCCACCATCAGGAAGACGACGGCGACGATCTTGGTGCGCGGATCGAGGCGGTGGAAGAAGCCGGTTCCCGGCACGTACTGGCCGATCACGATGTTCTTCATGGCTTCACCGCCCGCAAAAGCTCCCTGACCGCCGCGGCGACGTCCTTCTGGTAGACGTCGAGGTCGAGGCCGAGTTCCTTCTTGACGCGCTTCAGGATCCTTACCGAGGCCGGATCGTCGAGATGGAGCTTTTCGAGGTCGTCCCGCCGGAAGAGCGCGTCGGGCGTGCCGTCGAAGACGAGCTCGCCCCGATCGAGGACGAGGACGCGGTCCATGTACTCGTAGACGAGGTCCATGTCGTGGGTGATCACGACGATCGACTTGCCGGTCGATTCGCGAAGCGACCTGAAGAGTTCCATCATCGTCTTCTTGCCGCTCGGGTCGAGGCCCGAGGTCGGCTCGTCGAGGACGAGCACGGCCGGGTCCATCGCGAGGATGCCGGCGATCGAGACGCGCTTCTTCTCGCCGCCCGAGAGGTTGAGCGGATTGCGCTTCAGGTACTGCGGACCGAGGCCGACGAGACCGAGGGCCTTCTCCGCCATCGCCTTCGCCTCGGGGGCGGGCACGCCGAAGTTGGTCGGGCCGAACATCACGTCCTTCTCGACGGTCTCCTCGAAGAGCTGGTATTCGGGGAACTGGAAGACGAGCCCGACCTGACGCCGGAGGGCGTTGTATTTCACGTTCCGGTCGCGCTTCGGACCGACGACGGCGCCGAAGATCTCGACGGTTCCCGACGTCGGGAAGATGAGCGCGTTCATGTGCTGCGCGAGGGTCGACTTGCCCGACCCGGTCTGCCCGACGAGGGCGACGAACTCGCCGCTTCCCTCGATGTCGAGCGTGATGTTTCGGATGGCGTCGTAGTTCCCGAGGCCGTAGCCCGGGTACGCGTAGCCTACCTGCCGGAACCGGATCGCCATAGGACCTCCGCGAGCGCGGGCGTCATGTCCCCCGCCGCCATGATGTCGTAGTAGATGCGGATCGCCGCAGGGAGCTCGAGCCGGGCGTCCCGGAATGCCTCGGGATGCTTGAAGAGCGCCTCGGGGACGTCGGCGGCGACGACTTCGCCGTCCTTGAGGACGACGAGCCGGTCGGCGAGGAGCGCCTCCTCGATGTCGTGGGTGATCATCACGATCGTGAGCCCCTCGGCGTGAAGCGTCCCGATGTAGTCCATCAGCTCGCGGCGCGAGGAGGGGTCGAGCATCGACGTCGCCTCGTCGAAGACGATCATGTCGGTCTTCATCGCGAGGATCCCGGCGATCGCGATCCTCTGCTTCTGCCCGCCCGAAAGGGCGGAGGGCTCCTTGTCGAGGTAGTCGGTCATCCCGACCTTGGCCGCGTAGAAGCCGATCTTCTCCTCCATCTCGGCGCGCGGGATGCACAGGTTCTCCATTCCGAAGGCGATGTCGTCCTTCACGGTGACGCCGACGAACTGGTTGTCGGGGTTCTGGAAGACGATCCCGACCTTGCGGCGGACATCGTAGGCGGTCTCGTCCGAGAGGATCGTCCCGTCGACCGCGACGGTTCCTTCGGCCGGACGCAAAAGACCGACGATCGTCTTCGCGAGCGTCGATTTGCCGGAGCCGTTGTGTCCCAGGACCGCGATCCATTCGCCGCGTCGTACGTCGAGGTCGACGTGCTTCAGGACCATGCGCTTCTGGTTGTAGGTGAAGGAGAGGTTGCGGATTTCAAGGAAAGCCATGCGATCACCGCCGTAACACTATCATTATACCAAATGCGGGCGCGGATGGCGACACCGCTTGTCCGCGCCTTGAAAAAAACCGCGGCCCGAGGGGTCGCGGCTTTCGTTCAGACGAGTTCGATGATCGCCATCGGGCAGGAGTCGCCGAGACGGTAGCCGACCCGGAAGATGCGGGTGTAGCCGCCGTTGCGGTCCTGATACTTCGGGCCGATTTCCTTGAAGAGCTTCTGCAGCGCCGTCTGGTCCTCGATCTCGAGCGGACGGACGGTGCGGCCCGCGAGGCGGATCGACGCGAGGTCGCCCTTCTTCGCGAGCGTGATCAGATGTTCGACGGTACGGCGGAGTTCCTTCGCCTTGACCACGGACGTCTCGATCCTGCCGTGCAGGATGAGTTGCGTCGCGAGATCGCGGATGAGCGCCTTGCGGCTCGAGCTGTCCCGGTGGAGTTTTGCGTATCCTCTAGCCATGATTGCCTCCTGATTTAGTGTTTCGCCAGACCCAAGCCGAGTTCTTCGAGCTTTTGTTTGACTTCTTTCAACGATTTCTTGCCGAGATTGCGGACCTTCATCATGTCTTCCTCGGTCTTCTCGATGAGTTCTCCGAGGGTATGGATGCCGGCGCGCTTCAGGCAGTTGTAGCTTCTGACGGACAGATCGAGGTCCTCGATCGGCTTCTCCAGGTTCCTGGAGGATTCTTCCGACTTGCGCTCGATCATGAAGTCCTCGGCCATCGCCTTGGTGGAGAGCTCGACGACGGAATGGAGATGGTCGATGAGCATCTTGGCGGCCATGCCGATGGCTTCCTTCGGTCCCATGGAACCGTTGGTCCAGACTTCGACGGTGAGCTTGTCGTAGTCGGCGTTGTCGTCGACGCGGGTCTTGTCGACGGCGTAGTTGGCGCGGACGACCGGGGTGTAGAGCGAGTCGATCGGGATGACGCCGACCTTGTTCTCGCGGAACGCCGCGTTCTTGTCGGCCGAGACGTAGCCGTTGCCCTTGCGGGCGTTCATGACCATGCGGAAACGCTTGCCCTTGTTGACGTGGCAGATGTAGTGGTCGGGGTTGACGATGTCGACCTCGTCGTCGGCGATGATGTCGGCGGCGGTGACGTCGCAGGGGCCCTCGACGATGATCTCGAGGCGCTTCTCGACGGCGGGATTCGTCGAATCGATCGTCAGGACGACGCCCTTCAGGTTCAGGACGATCGCGGTGACGTCTTCGACGACGTTGTCGATGGCGGTGAATTCGTGGCTGACTTCGTCGATTTGGAGATTGATGATCGCGGCGCCGGGCAGAGAAGACAATAAAACTCGTCTCAGGGAGTTACCGATGGTAATTCCAAAGCCGCGATCCAACGGGGTGACGACGAAGCGACCGTAGTTCTCGTTGATTTCCTCGGTGATGGTCTTCGGCTTTTCGAATTTCAAGTCCTTCATCGGAGCGCCCCCTTATCCGCGCGGACGCTTCGGCGGGCGGCACCCGTTGTGGGGGACCGGCGTGACGTCCTTGATCGCGGTGATCTCGAGACCCGCCACCTGGAGGCTGCGGATCGCGGCTTCGCGGCCGGGGCCGGGGCCCTTGACGGAAACTTCGACGCGCTGGACGCCGTTTTCCATGGCGGCCTTCGCGCAGGCTTCGGACGCGAGGCCGGCGGCGTAGGGCGTCGACTTGCGGCTGCCCTTGTATCCGACGGCGCCGGAGGAACTCCACGCGATCGCGTTGCCGGCCGGGTCGGTGATGGTGATGATGGTGTTGTTGAAGGTCGAATGGATATGGGCCACCCCGAGCGGGATGTTCTTCTTCACACGACGTTTCTTGGTGACGACGGTACGTGCCATGGGATCATGTCCTCCTATTTCTTCTTGTTCGCGATGGTCTTCCGCGGACCCTTGCGGGTACGGGCGTTGTTCCGCGTGTTCTGACCGCGGGTCGGAAGGCCCTTGCGATGGCGGATGCCGCGGTACGATCCGATTTCGATCAGCCGCTTGATGTTGAGGGCGACTTCACGACGGAGATCGCCTTCCACCTTGTACTTCGAGACTTCGGTGCGGATCCGGACGAGTTCGTCGTCGGTGAGGTCCTTGACGCGCTTGTCCTCGGAGATGTTCGCCACCTTGAGGATCCGTTGCGAAAGGGTCTTGCCGATGCCGTAAATGTAGCAGAGGGAAATGACGACGCGTTTTTCCCTCGGGATGTCTACTCCTGCAATGCGAGCCATTGTGTACCTCCTACTTTCCCTGTCTCTGCTTGTGTTTCGGATTTTCGCAGATCACCATGACGTTGCCATGGCGCTTGATGATTTTGCATTTGTCGCAGATTTTCTTGACGGACGGTCTGATTTTCATGCCTTGCCTCCATTGAATTTGTGGAATCAGTTGATGCGGTAGGTGATGCGGCCACGTGTTAAATCATAGGTCGACAGTTCGACCTTGACCTTGTCGCCTGGTAAAATGCGTATGTAATGCATGCGGATTTTACCAGAAACGTGTCCGATGATGCGATGCCCGATCTCCAGTTCGACGATGAACTGCGCGTTCGGGAGAACCTCCACGACCGTGCCGAGCATTTCGATCACGTCATCTTTCTTTGCCATCGAATCACTCCTTTTCGACTTTCGTCAGGATCTCGTATCCGGTCCCGGTGATCAGGACCGTGTGCTCGAAGTGGGCGCTGAGCCTGCCGTCGAGCGTGACGGTGGTCCAGCCGTCCCTGAGGACCCGGACTTCCTTCTTGCCGGCGTTGATCATCGGTTCGACCGCGATCGTCATCCCCGGGCGGAGCGTGATGCCCCTGCCGGGAGCGCCGTAGTTCAGGATCTGGGGGTCTTCGTGCAGCTGGGAGCCGATGCCGTGTCCGGTGAACTCGCGGACGACGCTGTAGCCCCTCGCCTCGGCGTAGGTCTGCACCGCGTGCGAGATGTCGGTGAGCCGATTGCCGCCCTTCGCGAACGCGAGGCCGGCGAACAGGCTTCCCTCGGTCGCGGCCAGGAGCGCCGCGGCTTCGGGCGCGATCTCGCCGCAGGGATAGGTCCAGGCGGAATCGCCGTGGTATCCCCTGTACGTCGCACCGATGTCGACGGAGACGATGTCCCCCGCCTTCAAGGTCTTCTTCGGCGACGGGATCCCGTGGATCACGACCTCGTTCACCGAGATGCAGGCCGCCGCGGGGAAGCCTTCGTAGCCCTTGAAGGAAGGGATCGCGTCCAGGGAGCGGATCGTCCGCTCGACGACTTCGTCGAGCTGGGCGGTCGTGACCCCCGGCCTGATGTGTCTGGCGACCTCCCGGTGCGCGAGCGCGACGATCCGTCCCGCTTCGCGCATCAGGGCGATCTCCCGTTCAGACTTGATCGTGACCATGGCGTTTGCCGTCCAATCCGGCGACGATTCGATCGAAGACCGCCGTCGTCGGCAGGGCGCCGTCGACGGTCATGAGCAGGCCGGTCTTCTCGTAGTAGCCGAGCAGCGGCCGCGTCGCCTTGTTGTAGATCCGGAGCCGGTTCTTCACCGATTCCTCGGAGTCGTCGGCGCGCTGGATCAGGGCCGTGCCGCAGACGTCGCAGACGCCTTCGACCTTCGGCGGCTTGGTGGAGACGTTGTACGTCGCCCCGCACTTGGGGCAGACGCGGCGTCCCGCCATCCGGCGCATCAGGAGGTCGTCGTCGATGTCCATGTTGACGACGACGTCGAGACTGAGGCCGAGGGCGTGGAGCATCTCGTCGAGGGCGATCGCCTGGGCTTTCGTCCGGGGATAGCCGTCGAGCATGAAGCCGTGTTCCATCGGGTGGTTTTTGAGGATGTCGTAGACGATGGCGTTGGTCATGTCGTCCGGCACCAGTTCTCCCTGGGAGATGTATTTCTGGGCTTCGACGCCGATGGCGGAGCCCTTCGCGATCTCCTCGCGGTAGATGTTGCCGGTCGAGATATGGGCGAGCCGGTAGTGGTCGAGCAGGCGGGACGCGAGCGTCCCCTTGCCGGCCCCCGGCTTGCCCATGATCAGCATGTTGACCATGAGGCTACCTCATGAATCCGGCGTAGACCTTGTCCTGCGTATCGGTTTCGATCTGCTTCGCGGTTTCGAGCGCGACGCCGATGATGATCAGAAGCGACGTGCCGCCGATCTGCGCGTAGTCGTGGCCGAGGGCCATCGAGGCGATGATCGGGAGCGCCGCCACCACCATGAGGAACAGCGCGCCGATGACGGTGACGCGGAACAGCGACTTCGTGACGTAGGTTTCCGTTTCGAGACCGGGACGGACACCGGGGATGTACGCGTTCGACTTCTGCAGGTTTTCCGCGATCTGGTCCGGCTTGACGAGGATGAACGAATAGAAGAAGGTGAAGACGAAGATCAGGACGAGGTAGATCGCGAAGCCGATCGGCTGGTTGTAGGAGAAGATCTGGCCGAGCCAGTTCTTCGCCGCGATGGCCGCGTCGGTCTCGCCCCACTGGATGTAGCTGAAGATCGTGTTCGGAAGCGAGAGGATGATCGAGGCGAAGATGACCGGAATCACGTTCGCGGTGTTGATCTTGATCGGAAGGTTCGAATCCGACTTGCCGGAGAACTTCGAGCCGGCCGGGCGGTTCGCGTACTGGATCGGGATCTTGCGGGTCGCGGCCTGCATGTAGGTGATGCCGACGAGGACGATCACGAAGAGCAGGATGCAGACGCCGAAGAGGACGTATCCCCAGGGTTGCCCCTGGACCGCCGAGACCGAATCGCCGAGGGCGCCGGAGGGGTCGACGATATAGTACTGGATGAGCGAGGCGATCGTTCCCGGGAAGGAGATGACGATGCCGGCCACGATCAGCATCGACGAGCCGTTGCCCACGCCGTGCAGCGTGATCTGATCGGCGAGCCAGATCATGAACGCGGTGCCGGCGGTCAGCACGATCGCGATGTAGAAGTAGATGAGGAACCAGAGGTTCCGGCCGCCTTCGGTCGCCCAGTCGGAGACGCCGTACTCAAAGAGCGCGGTCTGCGAACTGTGGAACGCAAAGGTCATCGCGATCGCCTGGATGAAGGCGAGCCCCATCGCCACGTAGCGGGTCAGGCGGCTGATCTTCGCGCGTCCGACTTCGCCTTCCTCGCCCCATTCCTTCAGGACGGGGATGATGTCCATCTGGAGGAGCTGGATGACGATCGACGCGGTGATGTACGGGCTGATGCCGAGGGCGATGATCGAATAGTTGCGCAGCGCGTCGCCGGAGATCGAGTTGACGATTCCGAGGAAGCCGCTGTTGTCGAAGAGCGCGGTGAGCGACTCCGGGTTGATCAGAGGCATGGTGACATAGGTGAGGAGCTTGAAGACCAGGAAGGCCAGCAGCGTGAAGCCGATCTTGAGAAGGACGTCCTTGTTCTTGAAAAGCCGCTTCAATGTCTCCATGTCAGATGACCTCGGCTTGTCCACCGGCAGCTTCGATGATCGACTTGGCCGTCGCGGAGAATTTGTGTGCCTGCACCGTGAGCTTGACGTTGAGGGCGCCGTCGCCGAGGATCTTCACCCCGCTGACGACGTTCTTGACGAGACCGTCGCGGAGCAGGAGCTCCGGATTGACGACCGTGTTCTCCGGATATGCGGCGAGGTCCGAGACGTTGACCGTCGCGTATTCCTTCCTAAAGAAGTTCGTGAAGCCACGCTTCGGCAGACGCTTGAAGAGCGGCGTCTGGCCGCCTTCGAAGCCCATGCGCGAATGTCCGCCGCTTCTGGACTTCTGGCCCTTCTGGCCGCGTCCGGCGGTCTTGCCGTTGCCGCTCGAGGTGCCGCGGCCCTTGCGTTTGCCGTAGTGCGTGGCGCCTTCGACGGGTCTGAGTTCGTTGAGTTTCATCTTGCGCCTCCTACTTGACCGCTTCGACGGTGACCAGATGGGCGACCGAATGGATCATCCCGCGCAGCGCTTCGGTGTCTTCCTTGACGACCGAGGACTGCATCTTGGTCAGGCCGAGGGCCTTGATCGTTTTGACTTGGTTCGGCTTGCGGCCGATGAGGCTCTTCGTCAGCGTGATCTTGATCTGTGCCATTATTTCAGGACCTCCTCGGATTTGATTCCGCGGGTGACGGCGACCTGATCGACGTTTCGCATCGAGTTCAGGCCTTCCATCGTGGCGCGCACCATGTTGATCGGGGCGTTGGACCCGAGCGACTTGGAGAGCACGTCCTGGATGCCGGCAAGTTCGAAGACGGCGCGGATCGCGCCGCCGGCGATGACGCCGGTGCCTTCGACGGCCGGACGCATGAAGACCTTCGCCGCACCGTAGTGGCCGAGCGCCTCATGCGGGATGGTGGTGCCGTTCAGATTGATCTTGACGAGGTTCTTCTTGGCGTCCTCGATGCCCTTCTTGATGGCGTCCGGGACTTCCGAGGCCTTGCCGGCGCCGAAACCGACGGTGCCCTTGCGGTCGCCGATGACGACGATCGCGGCGAAACTGAAGCGCTTGCCGCCCTTGACGACCTTCGTGACGCGGCCGATCGAGACGACCTTCTCGTCGTAGAGCTTCTCTTCCTTCTTCGGCGGTCTGGGTCCGCGGAAGGGTCTCTTTTCCCTGTTGGCATCTTTCTCTCTGTTCGTATTTTCCATCATGGGCCTCCTTAGAATTGCAGACCCGCTTCGCGGGCGGCTTCGGCCAAGGCCTTGACCCTGCCGTGGTAGATGTAGCCGCCGCGGTCGAACACGACGGTCTTGATGCCCTTCGCGATCGCCTTTTCGGCGATCAGCTTGCCGACGACCTTGGCGCCGGCGATGTTGCCGCCGTTCAGGTCCTTTACTTCCAGCGACGAGGCGCTCACGAGGGTGTTGCCGACGGTGTCGTCGATGATCTGACAATAGATCGCGGCGTTCGAACGGAAGACGTTCAGGCGCGGTCTCTCGGTGGTGCCGACGAGATTCACGCGGGAACGGCCGTGACGCTTGATCCGCTGTTCGTTCTTGTTAACGGGAGTATACATGTGCGATCACCATCCTGCTACTTCTTAGCAGTTTTTCCTTCCTTGTGGCGTACGTGCTCGCCGCGATAGCGGATGCCCTTGCCGAGGTACGGCTCGGGTTCGCGGACCTTGCGGATATAGGCGGTGAACTCGCCGACGGCCTGCTTGTCGGCACCCTTGACGGTGACCTCGGTGTTGACCGGGATCTCGCAGGTGAGGCCGGCGGGAATCGGGATCTCGACGGGATTCGAGTAGCCGACGTTGAGAACCAGCGTGCGGCCGTCCTTCAGCGACGCACGGTAGCCGACGCCCTTGATATCGAGCGTCTTCGCAAAGCCGGTCGTCACTCCTATGACCATGTTGTTCAGCAGGGCCCGCGTCGTTCCGTGGAGCGCGCGGTTTTCGAGCGAATCCGATGGCCGGGTTACAGAAAGGGTGTTGTTCTCGGATACGATGGTCATATCCTTGTGGAACGTGAATTCGAGCGTCCCTTTCGGGCCCTTGATCGCAACGTGCGTGCCGTTGACGGTCGCGGTGACTCCGGCGGGGAGCACGATCAGTTTTCTACCAACACGACTCATACTTTTCTTGCACCTCTCATCTTTTCTCTTCTAGACTTCGTTCGGAATTACCAAACGTACGCGAGGATTTCGCCGCCGACTTGCTGCTTGCGGGCGTCGCGGTCCGTCATGATTCCGTGCGAAGTGGAGACGATGGCGATGCCGAGCCCGTTGAGGACGCGGGGCATTTCGTCGTTCTTGGCGTAGACGCGGAGACCGGGTTTGGAAATCCGTTTCAGGCCGCGGACGGCCCGTTCGTTGTTCGGCAGGTATTTCAGGGTGACCTTGATCGTGCCCTGGACGGCGGCCGGGATCACTTCGAACTTCGTGATGTAGCCTTCGCTCTTGAGCACCTCGAGGATTTCCGCCTTCAGTTTCGACGCGGGCATCTCGACGGTCGCATGACGCATTTGATTGGCATTGCGGATTCTGGTGAGCATATCCGCGATCGGGTCTGTCATAACCATTGGGTGTAGGCCTCCTTCTTACCAGCTTGCCTTTTTGACGCCGGGAATCTGGCCCTTGTAAGCCAGTTCACGGAAGCAGATGCGGCAGATTTTGAACTTGCGGTAGACGGCATGCGGGCGGCCGCAGCGTTCGCAGCGGGTGTAGTCGCGGACGGCGAACTTCGAACCGCGCTGCTGTCTGATCTTTTGCGATGTCTTAGCCATGGCGCACCTCCTACTTCCGGAACGGCATTCCGAACAGCTTGAGCAGTTCGAACGCTTCCTGGTCGGTCTGCGCGGTCGTGACGATGACGATGTCCATGCCGCGGACCTTGTTGACTTTGTCGTAGTTGATCTCCGGGAAGATCAGCTGTTCCTTGACGCCGAGCGTGTAGTTGCCGCGGCCGTCGAAGCCGCGCGGGTTGACGCCGCGGAAGTCGCGGACGCGAGGCAGCGCGAGCGAGACGAGCTTGTCGAAGAATTCGTACATGCGCTCGCCGCGCAGCGTGACCTTGCAGCCGATCGGCATCTCTTCGCGGAGCTTGAAGTTCGCGATCGATTTCTTGGCGCGGGTGATGATCGGCTTCTGGCCGGTGATCTGCTGAAGCTCGGCGACGGCGTCGTCGAGGACCTTCGGGTTGGCGACGGCGTCGCCGGCCCCGATGTTCAGGACGATCTTCGCGATCTTCGGGATCTGCATCACGGAAGCGTAGTTGAACTTGGCCTGGAGCGCGGGAGCGATTTCGCCGCGATACTTTTCAATGAGTCTGTTCATCGACGTCCCTCCCTCACTCGAGCGCTTCGCCGGACTTCTTGGCGAACCGCACGACCTTCGTGACTTCCTGCTTCTTGACCTTCTTGGTGACTTCCTTGTATCCGATGCGCGTCGGCTTCTTCGTCTTCGGGTCGAGCAGCATCACGTTGGAAGCGTTGATCGGCTTGTCCAGCGAGACGATGCCGCCGTCGGGATTGGCCTGCGTCGGCTTCTGGTGCTTCTTGATCTTGCTCATGCCTTCGCCTTCGATGATGACGCGGTTCGACTTCGGCGAGATGGCGGAAATGGTGCCCTGCTTGCCCTTGTCGGCGCCGGCGATGACGACGACCTTGTCGCCCTTCTTGAGTTTCATATGGCGGCTCCTCCTACAAGACTTCCGGAGCGAGGGACACGATCTTGGTGAAGTCGTAGTCTCTCAGCTCGCGGGCGACCGGGCCGAAGATGCGGGTGCCCTTCGGGCTCTTGTCGTCCTTGATGATGACGGCGGCGTTATCGTCGAACTTGATGTACGAACCGTCGGGGCGATGGACGCCGCGGACGGTGCGGACGACGACGGCCTTGACGATCTCGCTCTTCTTGACGATCCCGCCGGGGGTCGCGAACTTGACGGTCGCGATCACGATGTCGCCGATGTTGGCGTATTTGCGGCTGGTGCCGCCGAGGACCTTGAAGACCATGATTTCACGAGCGCCGGAATTGTCGGCGATCTTCATTCTGGTGTATTCCTGGATCATGACGGTCGCCCCCTACTCGCCGAGCTTTTCGCGGCCGACGATTTCCAGGAGGCGGAAACGCTTCGTCGCGGACAGCGGACGGCATTCGATGATTCTCACGACGTCGCCGGTCTTGGCTTCGTTCTTCTCGTCGTGGGCCGCGAATTTCTTCGAGGCGAGCGTGCGCTTTTCGTAAAGCTGGTGCTTCTTGTAAGACGTGACGAGGACCGTGATGGTCTTGTCGGCCTTGTCCGAAACGACGGTTCCGGTAAACACTCTCTGTTTGGCTTCCATGGGAGTCCTCCTACTCGGCCGCCCGTTCCGTCAGGATCGTCTTCATGCGGGCGATCGTTTTCTTGACGGTATTCAGGCGCGCGGTGTTTTCAAGCTGGCCGGTGGCGTGCTTGAAGCGAAGATCGAACAGTTCCTTCTTCAGGACGTCGATCTCTTTCAGGATGGCGGCATTGTCCATTTTGCGGATTTCACTCACGTGCAGCATCGACGTCACCGTTCTCTTTCTTGATGAACTTGGTCAGGACAGGCAATTTGTGCGAGGCCAGACGCAGGGCTTCCTTGGCGACCGCTTCGCTGACGCCGGCGATCTCGAACAGGATGAGTCCTTCCTTGACGACGGCGACCCAGTCGTCCGGGGCGCCCTTGCCGGAGCCCATTCGGACTTCCAGCGGTTTCTTGGTTTTCGCGAGGTGCGGGAAGATCTTGGTCCAGACCTGGCCTTCGCGCTTCATGAAGCGGGTCATCGCGACGCGGGACGCTTCGATCGCACGGGAAGGAACCCACGCGCCCTCGAGGGCGACGAGACCGTAGTCGCCGAAGGCGAGCTCGGTTCCGCCCTTCGCGTGTCCTTCATAGCTCACGCCATGCGGACGGCGATATTTGGTTCTCTTGGGCATCAACATGATTATTTTGCCTCCTTCTTCTGCGGAAGGATTTCGCCCCTGTGGACCCAGACCTTGACGCCGAGCTTGCCATAGGTGGTGTGCGCCTCGGTGAGCGCGAAATCGATGTCCGCGCGGAGGGTGTGGAGCGGAACGTTGCCTTCGCTGTAGCCTTCGCTGCGGGCGATTTCGGCACCGGCGAGACGTCCGGAGATGAGCGTCTTGCATCCCTTGGCGCCCATCTTGAGCGCGCGCTGGATGGCGACCTTCTGGACGCGGCGGAACGAGGCGCGGTTCTCAAGCTGCTGCGCGATCGATTCGGCGACGAGCTTGGCGTCGAGTTCCGGGTGCTTGATTTCGACGATGTTCAGGAAGACTTCCTTCTTCGAGAGCGCCTTCAGCTTGTCGACGACGGCGGTCTTGGTGGCGCCGTCCTTGCCGATCACCATGCCGGGTTTGGCGGTGTTGACGGTGATGATGACGCGCGACTTGCTGCGCTCGATCTCGATCATCGAGACGCTGGCGTTCTTGTAAAGTTCATAGAGCAGAGTGCGGATCTTGAGATCTTCCAGGAGCAGGTCGGCGACGTCTTTCTTGTCGGCGTACCACCGGGATTCCCAGTCGCGGATGATTCCTACTCTGAATCCTACAGGACTGACTTTCTGGCCCATGTTCTCTACTCCCTTTCCGCCACGGTGACGTACACGTGGCTGGTGCGCTTCAGGATCTGGAAGCCGCGGCCCTGGGAATGCGGCTGCATTCTCTTGAGGGTCTTGCCGCCGGCGACGGCGATGTCCTTGACGTAGAGCTTGGCGACGTCAAGCTGGTTGTTGTGGTCGGCGTTGGCGACGGCCGACTTGATCAGCTTGTCGATCGCGAGCGAGGCGCCGCGGGGCGTCGCGCCGAGGATCGCGTAGGCTTCGGCGACGTCCTTGCCGCGGACGAGGTCGATCACGAGCTTGATCTTGCGGGGAGCGATGCGGACGGAATAGAGCGTGGCTTTGACATCCATTATTTCGCGCCCTCTTTCTTGACGGCCTTCTTGTCGGAGTGGCCGCGGAACGTTCTCGTCGGCGAGAATTCGCCGAGCTTGTGTCCGACCATGTCCTCGGTGATGTAGACCGGGATGTGCTCCTTGCCGTTGTGGACGCCGAACGTCAGACCCACGAACTGCGGGAAGACCGTCGAACGTCTGGACCAGGTTTGGATGACTTTCTTGGAATTGGTTTTGTTCGCTTCCAAGACTTTCTTCATAAGGTGGTCATCGCAGAAAGGACCTTTTTTGATTGAACGAGACATTTATGAGTTCCTCCTCCCCTACTTGGTTCTACGTCTAACGATCAGCTTGTCGCTAGCGAGTTTGTGTTTTCTGGTGAGTTTGCCGAGGGTCTTCTTGCCCCACGGGGACATCGGGGACGGATGACCGACCGGCTGCTTGCCTTCGCCGCCGCCGTGCGGATGGTCGACCGGGTTCATGACCGAGCCGCGGACCGTCGGGCGGACGCCCATGTGGCGTCTGCGGCCGGCCTTGCCGAGCGAGACGAGTTCATGGTTCTCGTTGCCGACCTCGCCGATCGTCGCCTTGCAGACGCCGAGGATGCGGCGCACTTCGGTCGACATGAGGCGGACGAGGACGTAGCGGTCCTCGCGGCCGAGGATCTGCGCGCCTGCGCCGGCGGCGCGAATCAGCTGGCCGCCCTGACCGGGATGGAGCTCGATGTTGTGGACCACGGTGCCGACCGGGATGCTCATGATCGGGAGGGCGTTGCCGACGATGATGTCGGCATTCGCGCCGGACTCGATCTTCTGGTCGACGGAGAGGCCTTTCGGAGCGAGGATGTAGCGCTTCTCGCCGTCGGCGTAGTGGATCAGCGCGATGTTGGCGGAGCGGTTCGGATCATACTCGATCGAGGCGACGCGGCCGGGGATGCCGTCCTTGTCGCGCTTGAAGTCGATGATGCGGTACTTCTGCTTGGCGCCGCCGCCCTGATGGCGGACGGTGAGTTTGCCCTGGTTGTTGCGGCCGCCCTGTTTCTTGACGGTTTCCAGCAACGACTTCTCTGGGGTCGTCGAAGTGATCTCGGCATAGTCGAGCTTCGACATGGTACGCAGACCGTTGGTTGTCGGTCTATACTTGATGATGGCCATGGGCAATCCTCCTGGTTAAGCCTTGTAGACGTCGATCTTGGAGCCTTCGGCCAAGGTGACGATCGCCTTGGAGACGGCGGGCTTGAACCCGGAATGGGTCCCGACGCGCTTCGCCTTGGCGATTTCGTTGATGACGTTGACGGCGACGACTTTGACGTTGAAGAGTTCTTCGATCGCGTTCTTGATCTCGATCTTGTTGGCGTTCTTGTCGACTTCGAACGTGTACTTGTTCTTTTCCGACAGCTTGGTGGACTTTTCGGTGACGATGGGGCGTTTCACGATCTGGTATTTGTCCATGATTACAGCAGAGCCTCTTCGATTTTCTTGACGGTTTCGGCGGTGGTGACGATGTAGGCGTTGTTCATGACGTCGTATACACTTGCGTGTTCGTAAACCGTAGTTTGTACGTTCGGGAGATTGCGCGAGGCGATCTCGACGAACTCGGCGACGTCGTTGAGCATGAGCATGGTCTTGCCGGCGACCTTCAGATTGTTGAGGACGGAAACCATTCCCTTGGTCTTATAGGACTCGAGGGCGAGGTTGTCGAGCACGATGAATTTCTGTTCGCGGACCTTGTCGGACAGGACGATCCGCATCGCGAGGCGGCGGATCTTCCGGTTGACCTTGTAGTCGTAGCTGCGCGGGATCGGGCCGAAGATGATGGCGCCGCCGACCCACTGCGGGGCGCGGGTGGAACCCTGACGGGCGCGGCCGGTGCCCTTCTGGCGGTAAGGCTTGCGTCCGCCGCCGCTGACTTCGGCGCGGGTCTTGGTCTTGTTGGTGCCTTGGCGCATGGCGGCTCTCTGGGCCTTCACGACGTCATAGACGACCTGCTGGTTCGGTTCGACCGCGAAGACGGCGTCGTTCAGGCTGATTTCGCCGACGGCTTGTCCGGTCTGGTTCAAAATCGCAATGATAGGCATGTCGAATCCTCCCTTCAGTGTTTCTTGACGGCGTGTCTGACGACCAGGAGCGACTTGATCGCGCCGGGGACGTTGCCCCGCACGAGCAGGGCGTTCTTGTCGGCGTCCGCCGCGACGATCACGAGGTTCTGGACGGTGACCTGTTCTCCGCCCATGCGTCCGGGCATTCTCTTGCCGGGACGGATGTGGTGCGCCGGGATCGATCCCATCGAACCGACGCCGCGATGGTATTTGGAACCGTGGGCCATCGGGCCGCGCTTGGCGTTGTGGCGCTTGATGACGCCGGCGTAGCCTTTGCCCTTGGATGTTCCGGTGACGTCGACGAACTCACCGGCGGCGAAGATGTCGCATTTGACTTCCTGGCCGACTTCGTATCCGTTCATCTCGGATCCGCGGATTTCCTTGACATAGCGCTTGGGGGTGGTGCCGGCTTTCGCGAAGCGGCCCGTATCGGGTTTGTTGACGAGGTTGGCGCGCTTCTCCATGAAGCCGAGTTGGACGGCTTCGTAGCCGTCGTTTTCGACCGTCTTCTTCTGCAAGACGACGTTCGGGGTGACTTCGATGACGGTGACCGGAATCAGTCTTCCGTTTTCGTCAAAGACCTGGGTCATGCCCACTTTTCTTCCTAAGATGCCTTTTGACATGGTTTTCCTCCTGAATGAGATTCCAGATGCGTCTGCCGCAGCGCTGGATGAAACGGCATTACTTCAAGACGATGTCGACGCCGGACGGAAGGTCCAGATGCATCAACGAATCGATGGTGAGCGGCGACGGATTGATGATGTCGATGAGCCGCTTGTGGGTCCGGCGCTCGAACTGCTCGCGGGAGTCCTTGTAGATGTGCGGGCTGCGCAGGATGGTGAAGATTTCCTTTTCCGTCGGGAGCGGGATCGGTCCCGAGACGACGGCGCCGGTCTTCTTCGCGGTGTCGACGATCTTTTTCGCCGACTGGTCCAGCAATCTGTGATCGTAGGACTTCAGTCTGATTCTGATGACCTGATTTGATGCCATGGTGTTGCCTCCTTTGCATACGTTCTCGTATATGCTTCGGCTTGGCGTGAATTCCCTGACGGCTTCGCGTACGCGTTGATGTAACAACGCCTACGTGTGTGTCAGCAACCTCACGCGTCATTGCCGGCCCGTTTTCACAGGCATTGTATATCATATCAAAAAAAAAGCGGCAAAGCAAGGAAAATCGTTCCGGATTCCTTCGCTTTCCGCTTTTATGGTCTTTCCTCTTGAAAAAGCACGCGTCGCCCGCGTAGGAGAGGGCGTTTGCGCCTAGATCTCGACGCCGCCGTTGTAGGACTCGATCAGCGCCATGATCGCGTCGAGGAAGCCTTCGTGGTTCGTGTCGGCGTAATCGACCATCACGACCGGCATCGCCATCAGCCAGATCGCGAACTCTTCCTGCCCGATCAGGGCGGCGTTGAAGTCGCGGGCACGGGACAGGAGGCTCCATTCGCCGATCGCCTTCAGGATCCCGTCGCCCGACATCCGCATCGTCAGGACGCCCTGCATGACGCGGATCCCGAGACGGCTGTCGATTCCCTCGGCGTCGGAGACTTGGTTCCCCGTGAGGGCGGTTCCGGCGGCGATTCGTTCCGCCTCGTCGTCGAGGAAGGAAAACGCCTCGTCGGTAACGTCGGTGTTCGGCCACGCCGACCGGATCGAATCGACATAGTCCCAGAGGTACGGATCGGCGACCGTGAACTTGGAGAAGAGGAAGACGGATCCGCGGCTCTGCGAGAGGGTCGCGTCGTCGACCGTGAATTCGGCGAGGGTCTTGCCGGAATCGTCGCGGACGGCCCGGGCGAGGACGCCGGAATCCTGAAGCAGGGTCCGGAGGTCGGTGACCGGCTCCTCGTCGTCGTAGTCGACGCCGTAGACGTGCTGGATGTCGATCAGGAGGAACTCGCCGGGATGTTCGGTGAGGAACGCCTCGATGTCCGCGAGGTCCTGGGTGAACGGTCTGCTGTAGTACGAATGGGATGTCCACCAGACGCCCGTCGCGGCGTCGAACGTGAGCCGCACGTCGAGATAGCGGACGCCGTGGGCGAGGAGCTCCGCGGTCGTCGAGACCTGCGTCTTCGACTGCTTCACTGAAAAGCCCTTGATCAGCGCTCCGGTGAGGCCGGTCTGAATCGAATCGGCGGACAGCGGGTCGACCTTGCTCGAATAGCCGATGTCGGAGGTCATCGCGTCGTGGGCGCCGAGCATCGCGACGTCGATCACGCGGCGCGTCCCGTCGAGGGTCTCGAGCATCCAGTCCGAGTAGTCGGCATCGGTCGTCTCGCGGCCGAAGAAGTTCCAGGTGAGGTTGAGCGTGAGGATCGGCACGCCGAGGATCAGGATCAGCGCGATCAGGACGCGGCGGAGGATCCGGCGCGGTCTTCGTTTCATGATTTCGCCTCGCATTCGGGTTGCCAGAAGAGTTCGATCGTCGACGCGAGTTCGTCGACGTCGTTGATCGTCCTCAGGTGGTTCCATTCCCTGGGATAGAGCTGTCTGTACCGGCGGGTGGTGAAGCGGTCGTCGAGCAGGATCGCGACGCCGCGGTCGGTCTCGCTTCGGATCACGCGGCCGACGGCCTGGATCACCTTGTTGAGTCCGGGGAAGGTGTAGGCGAAGTCGAAGCCGGCCTGGAACTCCGTATCGAAGTGCGACCTGAGGATGTTGTTGAAGGGAGCGATCATCGGGATGCCGACGCCGACGATCAGGACGCCGGCGAGACGGTTGCCGATCAGGTCGATCGATTCGCCGAAGACGCCGCCCATCACGAACATGCCGATCTGGGTCCGGTCGGTGTCGGTCCGGAAGAGGTCGACCGTGTCGGTGCGCTCCCGAAGCGTCATCTCGCGCTTCTGGACGATGACCTCGAACTCGTCCGGATCGAGGTCCCACTTGTCCTTCACCATGTTCAGGTAGAGGTAGGAGGGGAAGAAGACGATGTAGTTGCCCTTCTTGCCGGAGACGAGCGCCTCGGCGACGGCGATGACCTTGTCGATCGAGGCTTCGCGGTCGTTGTACCGGGTCGAGACGTCGTCGACCGCGATCAGAAGGAGATTGTCCCTCGGGAACGCGGAAGGCATCTTCACGTCCTTGCCCTCGCCTTCGGTGAGGAGCGTCTTGTAGTAATGGATCGGTTCGAGCGTGGCGCTGAAGAAGACACTCGCCAGCGATCGGTTCTTCGCGGTGTCGAGGATGAAGCCGGCGGCGTTCAGGCACTTGATCGAGACGGCGACGACGCCGTCGATCTTCTCGAGCAGGAAGACGAAGCGCTCGTTGTAGTATTCGAAGATCTTGTTGAAGAGGACGATGTCGAAATAGACGCTCGTGAGTTCCTTCTTGTTCGGGATCTTCTCGGTCTCGGTGAGAATCTGGTCGAGCCGGACGAGCAGGCGCTTCAGGGCGGCGACGAGGTACTCGTTCACGGTCTCCTTGCGGACGAAGTCGACCTCAAGCAGTTCGGTCTCGTACTCGTCGAAGAGGTCGACGATCCGGTCGATCTCCTTCTTGGGGCTGGGTTTCAGGAACCTGCAGACCTCGGACAGGCGCGTGAAATGCTCGCGGGTGAGGGTCGCGCTGTACATCTCGCGGCTGCGCGAGACGAGGTTGTGAGCCTCGTCGACGAGCAGGATCGGCGAGTAGGCGGAATCCTCGAAATAGCGGATCAGGTGGACGAGCGGGTCGAAGGCGTAGTTGTAGTCGGCGACCACGATGTCGACGTAGTTGGAGACGTCGAGCGAGAGCTCGAACGGGCAGACGCGATGCTTGCGGGCGAACTCGGCGATCATCTCCTTGGTGTAGATGGAGCCGTTGTCGAACATGTCGCGGATCGCCTTGAAGACCCGGCTGTAATACCCGTTGGCGTATTTGCAGACCTCGGGATCGCAGTCCCTCTCCTTCAGGAAGCAGACGCTGTCCTTCGCCGTTATTTCGCACGTTTTCGCGATTAACCCGTTCTTCTCGAGCTGCGCGACGGTATCGAGCGCGATCCGCTTTCCGTCGTTCTTGGCGGTCAGGTAGAAGAGTTTCTGGCGCGGCTGGTTGATCGCCTTCAGGGATGCGAACATGGTTGCGACGGTCTTCCCGATGCCGGTCGGCGCGGTCGCGTAGAGGACCCCCTTGTCGACGATCGTGCGGTAGACGTGTCCCATCAGTTCGCGCTGGTGGGCGCGATACTCGGGGTGGGGGAAGTTGAGTCCGGCAATCGACTTGAGACGGTTTTCCTCGTGGTCGTCGAGCTTCTTCGCCCATTCGACGTACTGGGCGACGATCTTCATGAAATGCTTCTCGAGCATCTTGAAGGTGATCGACTTCTCGATCGTTCGGACCGCGCGGTCTTCGACGCGGATGTAGGTGAGATGGACGCCGATGCGGGGCAGGGTGTGTTCGAGACAGTACATGTATCCGTAGATCTTGGCCTGGACGAGATGGGCCGGATAGGTCGTCTCGTCGATCGATTCGAGGTCGTCGTGCGTCGACTTGATCTCCTCGATCGTGAGCGCGCCGCCGCGGGTGACGACGCCGTCGATCCGTCCCGAGACCTCGAGCCGGAAGCCGTCGTGCTCGACGGCCGTCTTCACGTAGACTTCCTTCCGGTCGTCGGCCTCGTAGCGCCCCTGCCAGTACTGATGGATTTCCGTGCCTTCCTCCGCCCGGACCGCGAGCATCCGTTCGCTCGCGATGTTTCCGCTTCCGAACAAAAGCTCGGCGATCTCGCGGACGCTGATCTCTAGCGTCTTCATCGCAATCACCTCACCCATTATAGCACACGGAATGAAGAAAACCGAAGTCGCCTTCGGTTTTCGAGGAATCAGTATTTGAGCTTGATGCGGAACGGAAGCAGGGGCAGTTCGTTGGCCGAATAGATGTCGCAGTGCGGGAAGTTCTTGAAGTTGTGGCGGACTTCGACGGCATGCTTGATGTTGCGGACGATGATCTGGTTGCCGGTCAGTTCGACCTTTTCCGCTTCGAACTCGCAGCCGTTCTCGAACAGGACGGTGAACCCGAGGTTCTGACCCGATCGCGACACCAGGTTCATGGCGTTGTACTGGGTGTAGACGACCAGCTTGCCCTCGGCGTACTGATAGCTGAAGAGGGCGGGCGAGAGCGAGTTCTTGCCCTTGCGGTAGACCTTCTCGAGGAGCACGTCGAGCAGGCGCTGGGCGACGATGCGCTTGTCCTTCGGATGGATGTTGTTCTCCTCGCCGAGGTCGACGGCCGAAGCCATGAAGACGTTGTCGACGAGATTGATGCATGCGGCCTGCGCCTCGCGGACGAGGGCGATGCCGGGTTCCGGCAGACCCGGGTAGGAATACCCCGCAACCTGGGTGAACACGAACGGCAGGGTTGCGTCGTCGAACACCCTCCGCCAGGAGCGGATCATCGTCTTGAACGCCTGCTCGTAGAGGTCCGCGTTCTGGTGGTCGGATTCGCCCTGATAGAAGAGGACGGCCTTGATCGTGAACGGCACGACCGTGCGGAGCATCGTGTCGAACTCGCCGGCGGGGCGGTTCCAGTGCTTCGGACCCATCGGCAGGGTCGAGTCGCCGACCTTCTCGTAGGCCTGTCGGTTGGCTTCCTCGCCGGAGAGCCCGGCGGCGACGCCCTTCTCGATCTCGCCCCAGAACTCCATCAGCTTGGGCAGACGTTCCTTGAACAGCCTGTCGTAGTCGTCGGCCTTGGGATACTTCGCCAGTTCGGTCCTGTACGCGGCCAGATAGCGGGCGAGCGCCGGATTGTCCGACAGATCCGCCATCGCCGTCCAGGTGAAGACGGAGGTATCGCCGTTGTTGCAGGAGATGACGCCGATCGGGACGTCGAGCTCCTCCTGGAGACTCTGGGAGACGTAATAGCCGATCGCCGAGAACCAGAGGGCCGAATCTTTGTCGCACTCGACCCATTTCGGATGCGACTGGTAGAGCCACGGGAACTCGACGTGGGCGTTGTCGTACGGGAGTTTCGGAACTTCATAGAAGCGGATGTTGCGGTTCGGCTTCGGACGCGTCTCGAAGACCGTGTCCTTGACGGTGAACTGCATGTTCGACTGGCCGCCGCAGAGGATCACGTCGCCGGCGAGGCAGTCGCGGATCTCAACGACCTGCTTCTTGCAGGAGACGGCGAAGGAAAACGGCGTCTTCGTGACGGGAAGGGAGGGGAGTTCGATCAAGAATGTCGTTCCTTCGGTCCGGTACTTGATCTGTTCGCCCTTCCAGTCGACCTTCAGTTCGACCTTCTTGCGGCAGGTACCGAAGAGCCGGACGGGTTTTCCGGACTGGAACACCATGTGGTCGGCGAACACCGACGAAAGCGTGAAGAACGGTTTCATGAGAATCACCCCGAGCCAAAGCCATCGATATCTAGATTATATCAAAAACGGCCGCCGCGGTCACCACAAATCGTGCCGTCCGACGTAGATTTTCGTCTTCCGCTGCCCATGGAAAAAGCGGGACGATGTCCCGCTTCGAAAACCGGTGATTCATCCTTTTCCGACGGCCTTGACGCGATAGCGGCGCCCGTGCTTCTCGAGATAGTACTCGACCGCGAACCGGTAGGTGTCGCGGATCGACGCGCGGATGTCGCGGGTCGCAAACCCGAGTTCGCGCACCGCCTTGCCGTTGTCGAAGTGGCGGTTCGAGTGCAGGACGAGGATCGAATAGTGCGTGAAGAGCGGCTTGCTCCTGACGATCTTGTAGTAGGCCTCCGCGAAGTAGCTCATCGCCAGGATGAACCAGAACGCGAGCTTGGTGCGGATCCGCTTGCGCCCCTCGATCGCGGCGATCTCGTCGAGCAGTTCCTTCACCGTGATCTCGCTTCCCGACAGGATGTAGCATTCCCCTCTTCGGCCCTTCTCGGCCGCAAGCCGGATACCGGTCGCGACGTCCCGCACGTCGACGAAGTTGTAGCCGCCGGACAGATACGCGGTGAGCCGGCCGCAGAGATAGTCGATGAAGACCTGACTGACGTTGGAGAGCTTGTAGTCGAACGGACCGATGACGCCGGAGGGATGGACCACGACGACGTCGAGCGGCGAATCCTTCGCCGCCAGGACCGCGGCCGTCGCCATCGCCTTCGACTTGGCGTAGAGACCGTGGACCTTGGCGGGATCGAAGGCGTCGATCTCCCGCATCCATTCGTCCTTCGGCAGTTCCGGGATCGCATGCACGCTCGAGGTGTAGACCAAGCGCGGGATGCCGTTCTTCAGACATGCTTCGAGCACGTTCTTCGTGCCTTCGACGTTCACCTTCATGATCGCGTTCTTCTTCCCCGAACCGATCTCGACGATGCCGGCGAGATGGAAGACGACGTCGGCGTCGCGCAGGTGTTCCGCCAGGAAGGCGCAATCGAGGATGTTCCCGCGGACAATCTCCGCGAGCGGTTCGATCATCGTGGCGTCGTCGTTTTTTAGGACGATCGCGCGGATGTCGTAGCCGTGATGGTAGAGTTCCCGGACGAGGACGTTGCCGATGTGGCCGGTCGCGCCGGTGACGATGCACTTCATGGAAGGTTCCTCCCTTCATGCATGGACATCCCCATTATACACCCCGCTCCGATTAAAGTAAACAGTAGTTTATTATTAAGCGTCCGCCTTCGGAACACCATTCACTTTACTTCACGCGGCGACGACAAAGAAAACGCGGAAACGACACAGGGTCGTTTCCGCGGGGCGGGATGCGTGGTTTTCAGGCGAGATCGACGAACGGGATTCCGAACGCGTCGGCGACGCCCTTGCAGGTGCACCTGCCGTCGTAGGTGTTGACGCCCATCCGGATCGGTTTCTGGGCTCGATAGGCCGCCTCGAGACCCAAGTTGGCGATCGCCAGACCGTAGCGCAGGGTGGCGTTGTTGAGGGCGATCGTCGAGGTTCTGGGAACCGCGCCCGGCATGTTGGCGACGCAGTAGTGGTTGATGCCGTCGACGACGAAGACGGGGTCGTCGTGGTATGTCGCCTTCGAGACTTCGGTGGATCCGCCCTGGTCGATCGCGACGTCGACGATGACCGATCCCGGGCGCATGTTCTTGTAGTATGCGCGCTTGATCAGCTTCGGCGCCTTGGCGCCCGGGAGAAGCACGCCGGAGACGACCAGATCGGCCTTCTCGAGCGACTTCTCGATGTTGTCGGCGGTGCTGTACAGGGTCGTGATGCGGTTGCCGTAGAGTTCGTCGAGATAGGTGAGCTTCTTCAGATTGACATCGAGGACGGTGACGTTGGCTTCCATCCCGACGGCCAGCTTGAGGGCGTTCTCGCCAACCACGCCGGCGCCGACGATCACGACGTTGCCGCGATCGACGCCCGGCACACCGGACAGGAGGATGCCGGATCCGCCGAACGGCTTCTCCAGCCGCTTGGCGCCTTCGATGATCGCCAGACGACCGGCGACCTCGCTCATCGGCTTGAGGCAGGGAAGCCCGCCGTCGTCGGTGACGATCGTCTCGTAGGCGACGGCCTTGACCTTGGTCTTCAGGAGTTCGTTCGTGAGTTCCTCGTCCGCGGCCAGATGGAGATACGTATAGAGAACGAGCCCGTCGCGGAAGAAACGGTATTCGGGCGCGAGGGGTTCCTTGACTTTGACGATCATGTCCGACTGATTCCAGACCTGTTCGGCCTTTTCGCAGATGACGGCACCGGCCTTCACGTAGTCGGCGTCGGGAAAGCCCGACATCGCCCCGGCGTTCGTTTCGATCAGCACGCGGTGGCCGGCATTCACGTACTCGCGCGCCGCGGACGGGGTCAACCCGACGCGGCTCTCGAGTTTTTTGATCTCTTTCACACAACCTACATTCATATACTTCACCTCTGCCCACCATTGTACCAAAATTCAAGCGTTTTCACAAGACGCGCGGAACGGGATTCGGCGAAAACGATCCGATCCCTTTTCATAGAAAAGCCGTCCGGAAACCGGACGGCGAAGGCGTCATTCGCACGCGAGCAGATAGATCCTGCGGGCGTCGTCGCGGGTCAGCCGCATGAATTGGCCGAGGACCTTCCCGCGATTGACCTCGAGCTTGTCGAGGAGGGTCTCGATGTCTTCCTTCCGCGCGCCGATGCCTTCGAACCGCGTCGGCATCCCGATCTCGGAAAGGAACGCTTCGAAGGCGGCGATGCCGGCGAGGGCGACCGCGCGCGGGTTCTTCGGATCGTCCGCGACGCCCCAGACGTTCACCGCGAGACGGCGGTAGCGTTCGACGTCGACGTCGACGGTATACTTCATGTACGCCGGGAACATCACCGCGAGGCCGGCGCCGTGGGTGACGTCGTAGAGGGCGGAGAGTTCGTGCTCGAGTCCATGCGTCGACCAGTCCTCGACGCGGCCGACGCCGAGCGAGCCGTTGTGGGCGATCGTCCCGGCCCAACAGATGGTGGCGCGGGCATCGTAGTTCGCGGGTTCCATCATCACGATCCGGGCCGCGTCCACGATCGAGCGGAGCGTCGCCTCGCAGAGCTGGTCGGTGAGTTCGACGCCGGTCGAACGCGTCAAGTAGCGTTCGAAGATGTGCGCCATCATGTCGGTGACGCCTGCGGCCGTCTGGTACGGCGGCAGCGTATAGGTCAGTTCGGGATTGACGACGGCGAACTTCGGGCGGTTGAAGTCGCTCAGCACACCCCGCTTCAGCATCCCCTTCTCGTGGGTGATGACGGCCGAGGCGGAAGCCTCCGATCCGGCGGCGGGGATCGTCAGGACGACGCCGACGGGAAGGCCGTCGACGATCGGCGCCTTGCCGTCGTAAAGGTCCCAGAAATCGCCCGGATAGCGGACACCGAGGGCGATCGCCTTGGCCGAGTCGATCGCCGAACCGCCGCCGACGGCGAGCACGAAATCGACGTGTTCGCGGCGCGCGAGTTCGATGCCCTGATAGACGAGCCCGCTCCGCGGGTTGGGGACGGCGCCGCCGAACGGGACATATGCGACACCGGCGGCGCGCATCGCGTCCTCGACGCGTTGAAGCAGACCACTGCGGACGACCGAGCCGCCGCCGTAATGGACGAGCGCGCGGGTCGCATGGTGCTTGACGAGCAGATGGCCGACCTCGCGCTCGGCGTCTTTGCCGAAGACGAATTCGGTCGGGCTGTAGAAACGGAAGTTTTCCATGGTATCCCTCCAGACGGTATCATTATACCATCGATGCCGCATCGTCCGCAAAACAAACGGACGACTTCTTTTTTACGGTGCGGAGTCGGGGGATCCGATGGTATAATGGAACGAGACAAGACTCGGAGGGATCGACATGACGAAGGATCTGACCTGGATCAAGACGCGCCTCATCGCCCATCGCGGCCTTCACACCGCCGACGGGCATGTCCCCGAGAACACGCTCGCGGCGTTTCAGGCCGCGATCGATTCCGGCTACGGCATCGAGTGCGACGTGAACGCCCTGCGCGACGGTACCGTCGTCGTCTTCCACGACAAGGACCTGAAGCGCCTGTGCGGCGATCCGCGCCGGCTCGTCGACGTCGACTGGGAGGACGTCCGCGACCTCAGCATCCTCGGCACCGAGGAACGGATCCACACGCTGCCCGAAGTCCTCGCGTTCGTCGCCGGCCGCGTCCCGCTTCTGATCGAACTCAAGCCATTCGGTCCGTACCGGCCGCTCTGCGAATGGTTCATCCGCGACATGGCGGGATATGAAGGCGTCTGGGCGATGCACTCGTTCCATCCCGGTGCGGTGAACTGGTTCCGCAAGAACCATCCCGAGATCGTCCGCGGCCAGATCTCCGAATTCTTCGAAGACGACGAGAAGATGAATCCGATCCTGAAGTTCGCGATGAAGCATCTTTTCTTCAACCTCGTCGCCCGGCCGGACTTCGTCAACTACGGCGTCCGGAACATGCCGAACCGATACTGCGACCGCGCCCAAAGGCACGGGATCGTCGTCATCGGCTACGCCGCCCGCTCGCAGGAGACGCTCGACATGATGCGGTCGCGCTATTCGAACGCGGTATTCGAATTCTTCATTCCCAAGGAATAGAAAAAGGAAGGCCGGCGCCAACGCGTCGGCCTTCCTTGATTTCTGGGTTCTATTCGATCTCCTGACCGAGTTTCTCGATCGTGGAGCGGGTGTCGACGATCTTCGCGTCGCCGTGCTTGACGAAGAACATCGTGATGAACGCCGCGGCGACGAACAGGGTCGCGTACGGGAAGAGGACCTTGCGTCCCCAGACGTCCATCAGGATGCCGGAGAGGATCGGCGTGAGGATCTGCGCCGCCATCGAGAAGGTGTAGTAGTATCCGGTGTACTTTCCGACGTTCGAACCCTTCGAGAGCTCGACGACCATCGGATAGGAGTTCACGTTGATCGTCGCCCAGCCGATGCCGGTCATCGCGAAGATGACGTACATGAGCGAGCTGGTCGTCTCGGTGATGAAGTAGACGGAACCGAAGCAGATCGAGAGGATCGTGATGCCGATCAGGATCGTCTTGCGGCGGCCGATCTTGGTGGCGAGGAAGCCGATCGGGACGAAGGCGACGAGGGCGGCTCCCTGGGCGATCAGGAGCGGGAGCGAATAACCCATGCCGAGAACCTTCGGGGCGTAGTCGGACAGTTTCGTGGTGACGGCGTTATAGCCGATGAACCAGAGGAACACGGAGAAGAGGATCAGGTACAGGGAATTCCGTTTCTCGCGCGAAAGGTCCTGTATCGTTTCATGGGATTCCTTGACCTCGTCCTCTTCGGTGAGACCGTATTTGATGTCGTCGGCTTCCTTCTCGGCGACGAGCGCCGGTTCCTTGACCTTCCAAAGGAAGAGCGCGAGGAAGACGAGCATCAGCACGCCGACGGTGACGAAACCGGAGGTGTAGTCGACGTAGGAGCGATTGGAGAGGCCGAAGATGCCGAGCAGGGCGATCGAGAGGATGCCGCCGAAGGTCCCCATCAGGTTGATGATGGCGTTCGCCTTCGAGCGCAGCGGCTTGACCGTGACGTCGGGCATGAGGGCGACGGCGGGGCTGCGGAAGGTCGCCATCGCGACGAGGGCGACGAGCAGGAGGGCGACGAAGACGACGAAGTTGAAGGGGTTCGCCGCCGTCAGTTCCCAGGCCGCCTCGGAAAGGCTGCTGTCATAGACGCCGTCGTAGATCTCGTCGGCCCAGTAGGAATACTCCGCCTGGGTGAGGTAGCCGGTCGCGACCGCGCGCCAGCTGATATCCTCCATGACTTCGTAGGTGTTCTCGTACCAGCGGTCGTAGGCGCCCTGGGAGATCTCGCCGGCCGCGAGCGCGGCCTGCTTCCCCGCCAGGAGGTCGTCGTTGGTCAGGTTCCATTTGACCATCGCGGCCGGCCACGCGATGGACCACGCGGCGTAATCCGCGACGGCCTGGTCGTAAGCTTCCTCGGTGATATTGCCGTTGTTGTAGTCGGCCTCGGCCTTGTTCAGCACGGATCTCGCGGTCGTATTGCCGCTCTTGTAGATTGCCTGGAGCATGATGTCCTTTTCCGCCAGATAATCGTCGTAGTCGTCGATGATGGCGGTGGATTCGATCCGGGCGGTCTGGTAGTTGTCGGCGAAGGAGAGCGCGACGAACGCGAAGGCGGCGACGATCGTGCCGAAGACGATGTACGGCGTGCGTCTTCCGTATCTGGTCTTCGTCTTGTCGGAGAGTCCGCCGAAGAGCGGGAGCAGGAAGATGGCGAGCACGTTGTCGAGCGCCATGATCACGCCGGACCACGTCTGCGAGAGGCCGTACTTGTCGATC
>JBAZNL010000017.1 GCA_041649275.1 Candidatus Izemoplasmatales bacterium | reverse complement strand
ATGATGGTGGTCCAGGCCAGAATTGAACTGGCGACACATGGATTTTCAGTCCATTGCTCTACCAACTGAGCTACCGGACCATCATATGGCGGTCCCGACGGGATTTGAACCCGCGATCTCCTGCGTGACAGGCAGGCATGTTAGACCACTACACCACAGGACCGTGGTTGCGGGGGAAAGATTTGAACTTTCGACCTTTGGGTTATGAGCCCAACGAGCTACCGGACTGCTCCACCCCGCGATATGATTTGGCGCTATCTATGATACACTCAGGGACGCCGCTTGTCAAGGCGTCCCGCGCCGCGTAGCGCCGCAGCGTGTTGCTTTATGAATAGCCCGCAAAAACCGATTGACGCCGGACTTCGTTCCCGTGGTGGAGATTGACGGGATCGAACCGCCGACCCTCTGCTTGTAAAGCAGATGCTCTCCCGGCTGAGCTAAACCTCCGATTGGTGGAGTATAGGGGGATTGAACCCCTGACCTCCTGCATGCGATACAGGCGCTCTCCCAGCTGAGCTAATACCCCATTCTGGTACCCAAGGCCGGACTTGAACCGGCACGACATCGCTGTCATTGGATTTTAAGTCCAACGCGTCTACCCATTCCGCCACTCAGGCATTCATATACAGATGGTGACCCGCAGGCGATTTGAACGCCTGACCCTTTGATTAAAAGTCAAATGCTCTACCGACTGAGCTAGCGGGTCTTATGTGGAGGCTCGCGTCGCAGCCCGAGCCTGGATTACCGTGGTGCCGACTATAGGAATTGAACCTACAACCTACTGATTACGATTCAGTTGCTCTGCCGGGTTGAGCTAAGTCGGCTTATATTGGCGGAGAAAGAGGGATTCGAACCCCCGCGGCGTTCGCACGCCCTATCGGTTTTCAAGACCGACCCCTTCAACCGCTTGGGTATTTCTCCGGGAATCCTATGTGGTGGACCCGGCAGGACTCGAACCTGCGGCCAATCGGTTATGAGCCGATAGCTCTGACCAACTGAGCTACGGGTCCGATATTCGCTTTCTCGCGGAAATCGATGATGGTAGCGGCGGTGAGACTTGAACTCACAACCTCACGGGTATGAACCGTACGCTCTAGCCAGTTGAGCTACACCGCCACGCGGACTATGGACATTTGGTGGAGTATAGCAGAATCGAACTGCCGACCTCCTGCTTGCAAAGCAGACGCTCTCCCAACTGAGCTAATACCCCAAGACATGGTGGGCCTAAATGGACTTGAACCATCGACCTCGCGCTTATCAGGCGCGCGCTCTAAACCACCTGAGCTATAGGCCCACGTCGACACTTTTCAGTGCGAGTTATATTTTACTATTTATACACATGTTTGTCAAATACTATTTACCGCAATGACGACGCGCGCGAGGCGCCTGTGGAAACGATGCCCGAAGCGCGCGGAAACGCGCGCTCCGAGCCCTCATTTCGGGTATTTGATCCGGTTTTTCGCGAGTTTCGCGAGGCAGATCTTCTTCGGGTCGAGGCCGAGGTCGGAAGCCATCGCGAGCGCGTACATGATCACGTCCGCAAGCTCGTCGGCGACGTTCTCCAGGTCGGGTTTCGTGTCCGGCCACTGGTAGTTCTCGAGCAGTTCGGCCGCCTCGATCACGATCGACTTGGCGAGCGCTTCGGGCGTGTCGTGCTCGCGCCAGCCGCGCTCGTCGCGGAACTCAATGATCAGTTTCGTCAGTTCGTCCAAGGACGGGCACCTCCACGACCTTCTTCACGGCCTTCTTGAGATCGACGCGGTCGATCAGGACGATTCTCCCGCAGCCGAGGCACTTGATCTTGCAGTCGACGCCGTAGCGGACGATCTCCCACTTGTTCTCGCCGCAGGGATGCCCCTTCTTCAGGACGACGACGGTGCCGAGGCGGAGCTCGGCGCCTGCCGGCAGCGGCATCAGGCGTCCTTCCCCTCGTCGACGAAGTCGGCGAAGCGGATCGCCTCGGATTCGTCCTCGAAGACGATCACGATCCGGTTCCCGCTGACGCGGACCGGCTTCTGGAACGCGAAGCGGCGGGAGAGGGAGGTCTTGACGCGGGCGACGCCGGCGGCGAGGGTCGGCGCCACCTCGCGGCGGCGGATCTCCTTCTTCTTCTTCTCGGACTTCACGAGCGCCTCGATGTCGCGGACCGTGAGGCGGTTCTCGACGATCATGCGCGCGATCGTGCGGATGCGCTCTGCGTCCTTCAGTTTCGAGAGCGCGCGGGCGTGGCCCATCGAGATGTTGCCGGCGTTGATCTCGTCGACGATCGCTTCCGGCAGGGTCAGGATCCCGAGGGTGTTGGAGACGTAGGAGCGCGACTTGCCGATCTTCTGGGCAAGCTCGAGGTGGGTGAGGTTGAGCGAGTCGATCGCGTTCTTGTAGGCCTCGGCCTCCTCGATGATCGTGAGGTCCTCGCGCTGGATGTTCTCGAGCAGGGCGAGTTCGGCGAGGTACTGGTTGTTGTAGTCGCGGACGATCGCCGGAACGGACGGGAACCCGGCCATCCGGGCGGCGCGGCAGCGCCGTTCGCCCGTGACCAGCATGTAGCCCTGAGCGACCTTCTTGACGATCACCGGCTGGAGCACGCCGTTGATCCGGATCGATTCCGCGAGCTCCTTCAGGGAATCCTCGTCGAACCGCTTGCGCGGCTGGTACGGGTTGGGGAGGACCTGGTCGAGCGGGACGTCGACGACCTCCTCCTTGCCGAGGTCGGCGATCGTGTTCTCCGCGAGCAGGTCCGAAAGTCCCCGCTTAACGTAATCCTTCGTCATGGCGCGTGATCACCTCTTTCGCCAGCATGCGGTAGCCGAGCGACGATTTGCTCTTGGGCGAGAATTCGGTCACGGGGACGCCGTAGAACGTCGCGTTCGAACAGCTGACGTTGCGCGGGATGATCGTCTGGAAGACCTTCTCGCCGAAATAGGTCTTCACCTCGTTCACGACCTGGAAGCCGGAGTTGGAGCGCGTGTCGAGCATCGTCAGGAGGACGCCGAAGATCGTGAGCGTCTCCATGTTGACCTTTTTCTTCGACTGCACGACGCGGATCGTGTTGAGCAGCTGGGTGAGCCCGTCCATCGCGAGGAACTCGCACTGGACCGGGATGATGATGCCGTCGGAGGCGATCATCGCGTTGATCGTGACGAACCCGAGCGACGGCGGGCAGTCGATCAGGACGTAGTCGTAGTTCGCCCGGATCGCCTTCAGTTGCGTGTGCAGGATGAAGTCGCGGTTGGTGTTCAGGATGATCTTCTCCTCGATGCCCTCGACGACGGTGCGCGCCGGGAGGACGTCGATGTTGGGCGAATCGGTGTGGAGGATCGCCTCGGCGACCGACGCCTCCTCGGTGAGGCAGTCGAACACGCTCGCCTTGAAGCTGCCGCGGTGGATGCCCATGCAGGTGGTCGCGTTCGCCTGGTAGTCGAGGTCGATCAGGAGCACCTTCTTGTCGAGGTACGAGAGCGAGCTCGCCAGATTGATCGCGGTGGTGGTCTTGCCGACGCCGCCCTTCTGGTTGGCGATCGAGAGTATCAGGCTCACGGTCCTCATCCTTTCCTGCCGAGGTGGTCGCGGAAGAGGTCGGCGTTCTCCTTGAAGAACGCGACCTGTCCGTCGGAGAGGAACTCCTCCATCTCCGGAGCGGCGAAGAGCTGGCAGATCTCCTCGTGGCTCATGGTCTTGAGGGGCTCGCCCCAGGCGTCGAACGCGGACGGTTCGTTCGCCAGGTAGCGGTAGACGAACGCGAGCGCGACGATCTGCTCGTCGGTCGCGGGCGCGAGTCTGCCCAGGTGGTACTCGTAGCGGTTCGGCCGGTACGGCTCGGAAGTGCGGAAGCGGGTGAAGAAGTTCATCAGGATCGACACCATGTCGGTCCGGCGGTTGAGCAGGTACTTGTCGAGGCGGTTGGCGATCTTCTTCGTCGACGTCGAGAGTTCCTCGTTATCGATGATCTTCGCGAGCCCGCGCTCGTGGATGTAGATGTAGAGGTCGAGGACGTTGGTGATGTCCTTCCCGTGCTCCTTCAATTGCTCGCAGACGAACACCGAGAGCTCATCGACCGCCTTGCGGAAGGCCCGGTCCTCGTAGAAGGGGATCCCCTTCTCGCGCTTGCGGATCTCCTCGAGGTGGTAGAGCGTGAAGTCCTGGTAGGACCCGATCACCTGGTTCAGCTTCACCCATTCGAGGTTGAGGTCGGTGTAGAGCTTCTCGTTGTGCAGGCTCTGGATCAGGAAGATGACATAGAAGAGCAGAAGCAGGACGACGTACGCGTAGATCGATCCCGGGATGTCCTCGGGAGCGAGCAGGTTGTCCGCATGCATCAGGATGTAGAAGACGCCGTAGCCGGCGACCGCGGTCCCGTAGGTGAGGTAGATGTAGAGCTCCTGGTAGAAGACGATGACCGAGAGCGAGA
The DNA here is from genome assembly GCA_041649275.1 of Candidatus Izemoplasmatales bacterium. Taxonomy (NCBI): domain Bacteria; kingdom Bacillati; phylum Mycoplasmatota; class Mollicutes; order Candidatus Izemoplasmatales; species Candidatus Izemoplasmatales bacterium. The sequence goes on along the minus strand of JBAZNL010000017.1, from coordinate 25,547 downwards.
TGTAGAAGAACAGGTACGCGTAGAAACTGTCGGTCCCCTGGGTGTAGAACATCATGAGCGCGATCGTGTAGACGATCGTGACGTGGATCGCAGCCATGATGCGGTTGAAGCGGATCAGAAGGTAGATGAACCCGGCACCGAGCACGAAGACGGCCATCACGACGATTGTGACGACGTCGTCGTAGACGAAGGAGAACGCGAAGCCGACGGTCGCGGCGGTGACGATCAGGAGGAACGTCATGATCAGGACGACCTTGATCTTGCGGACCTCGTTCATCGGCAGAAAGTCGGTGTTGACGACGCGGCGGAGGAAGTCGATCATTTCGTCGCCTCCGCGGAGAAGGCGTCGCGCGCGATCGCGTCGAACACCGCGTTGTTCTCGCGGTAGATCCGCATCACGCCGGGATCGTTGTAATAGTAGTAGTCGGAATGCACGATCGCGTCGTAGATCTCCGTTTCGGAAAGCGGCCGCATCCCGGCCGATCCGCGCTTGAGCGCGGCGTAGAAGATCGCAAACGCGATGATCTTGATCTCGAGCGTGTCGGACGGATGGTTGAAGGTCTTGAACTGCGTCTCCGAGAAGATCTCGCGGCGGTGGACGTCGACGGCGCGCACGCGGCCGATCTTGATGGCGACCTTGCGGAGCTTGTGGCACCCGGTGAAGAGCAGGTCGGAGAGCCGCGAAAGCGACGCGGCCGTCTCGTCGGGATGGCGTTCGAGGATCGTCTCGCGCGTTTCGCCCGCTTCCAGTTCGCGGAGGACGGACAGTTTCCCGCCGAGGGCGTCGGGGACGCCGATCCGCGCCGAAAGCGCCGCGGCGAACGCCTCGGTCGCCGCGAAATAGCCCTTCGCGTCGATCGTCGTCTTCGTCGCCTTCTCGCCGGCGTCGATCATGAACTCGATGTTCCGGAACTCGGTTTCCCGGGACAGGGCGATCTGGTTGTAGAAGAACCCCTTCTGCTTGATCATGATGTATTGTGAGATCGTGAGCAGGGTGATGAAGACGATCACGAAGAAGAACAGGCCGAAGTCGTTTTCCGCCGAGGCGTTTTCGACCGCGAAGAACGCGCGGTAGTTCGTCATCAGCGCGAGGAACGTGAAGAGGAGCGAGACGTTCGAGATGAACATCACCTTGCGGTCCTGGTAGAAGGCGGCGATCGCATAGGCGATGAAGAGGAGCGAGAGCATCGAGGGCGAGCGGAAGATGAAGATCATCGCGACCGCCACGCTGAAGACGCCGAAGGTGGTGACGTACTTGTTCAGCTGGTTGAAGCGGACGTTCTCGCGGCCGTAGGCGAGGCACGTCAGGTTCAGGAGGATCAGCGCCAGGAAGGCCACCGCGAGCGAGAGGACGTAGACGAGCGGATAGGCGGCGAGCGCGGTATAGAGGATCGTGATCAGGGCGCCGGCCGTGAGGATCGCGATCACGAGGTGGTTCTTCGAACGCAGGTGCTTGATTTCGAGCATTTCGCGATATTCCTCGGTCTCGGGGAACACGCGGACGGGTTCGCGCTTCATGGCGTCGCCTCCTTTCCGCTACAGCGGTTTCTTCTTGATCTGTCCGTAAGCCCGCGGATATCGCGCGGGCGTGTTCGCGGTCTTGCGGACGACGACGAGCGCATGCACGCGCTCCGATCCGACTTCGTAGCGGACGATCCGCTCGACCGTTCCGCCGAGGATCGCGATCGCATCCTTCGCCTCGGCGAGTTCCGCTTCGCAGCCGTCGGTCTTCATCGCGACGAAGCGCCCGCCCACCCGGACGAACGGCAGGCACAGTTCGGCGAGGACGTTCATGCGGGCGACGGCGCGCGCGGTGACAAGGTCGAAGGCCTCGCGGCGGTCGAACTCCTCGACGCGCAGATGGAGCGTCTCGACGCCCTCGATCTCGAGCTTCGCGAGCAGGTTCCTGAGGAAGTCGATCCGTTTGCCGGTCGAATCGACGATCGTCACCTGAAGATCGGGAAAGACGATCCGGAGGGGCAGCGACGGAAACCCGGCGCCGGCGCCGACGTCGAGGAGCGAGAGCCCCGCCACGGGGCCGGCCTTGACGAGGCAGAGCGAATCGTAGAAATGACGGAGGTAGACGTCCTCCTCGCCCTCGATCGCGGTCAGGTTCATGACCTCGTTTTTGGCGGCCAGATCGGTGAAATACGTCCGGAACCGCTGGAGGGTCCGGGCGTCGGGATGGATGCCGAGGGGAGCGAGCAGCTCCATGAACCGTTTTTCCACGAAAATCACCTACGAGTATTCTATCATACCGCGCGCGAATCCGATATCGGTTTTCTAGACGAGGACCGACGAACCCCCGTGAAAGTGAAACATTCGCGCCACGTCGGCGATTTTCCGTTTCCAGATGGCGCCCGGCATGGTAAAATGGTTGCATTGGGAGCGTGATACGCATGAACCACATCCAGCTGGCGAAACTCTACAACCTCGCCAACGACCGCAAGGGCGCCTGGGGCGCCATCCACGGCTTCGAAGTCGGAATCGTCACCGAACAGCGTTTCGAAAACGTCGTCACCGTCGTCAGTTTCCTCTTCAAGGCGCCGCTCACCGACGAACAGTCCGCAGCCGTCCGGGCGGCCCTGTCGCCCTTCCGGATCGTCCCCGGATCGGCTCAGGACGGAGCCGTCGTCGTCTTCCCGCTCACGTTCGTCTTCGTCACGAAGAAGGTCAGAGAACAGATCGACGCGATCTTCCGCGCCGCCACCGATGCCTTCCGTGCCGCCGGATGCCTCCAGTACGAAGGCTGCGGCCTGTGTGAAAGCGACGGCTTCGATCGCGTCCGCCTGGTGAAGGGGATCGCGATGAAGACCCACGACGCCTGTTACGAGAAACTGATGGGCGAAGTCCGCGAAGCCTATCGCAAGATCGACGCCTCGACCGAGAACCTCGCCAAGGGGTACGGCTGGGCGATCGGCGGCGCCGTCCTCGGCGGTCTCGTCAACTTCCTCGTCAACTACTTCCTCGGCTATCAGCTCGTCCTGCTCTACGCCCTCATCCCCGGAGGCGCGATGTTCATGTACAAGGCCGCCAAGGCGCCGCTCCGGAAGGAGATCCCGTTCGTCCTCGCGGCCCTCTCGGTCGTCGTCAGCGTCGTCACCATCCTCCTGCTCTACACGCTCTACGCCCAGAGCTGGGGACTCACGCTGTCCGTCTTCCTCGAGGAAGGCATTCCCGAGGTTCCGGACGTCCTCTCGCTGTTCGTCGAGGAAATGACCGTCGCCGTCCTCTTCAGCCTTCTCGGCGTCCTGCTCGTCTGGCGTTACCTCTTCACGCCGCGCCGCTAGCGTCCCGGCGTTTGAAACGGACATGCGCAAGCACGATCACATCGCGAAGTTCTACAATCTCTACGTCGATCCCCACGGCGCCTTCGGCGAGATCCACGAGGTCGAGGCGGCGGTGACCACCGAACCCTCCGAACACGGCGAGACCGCCGTCATGAGCTATCTGTTCCGCGACCCGCTCACCCCCGAGCAGACGGCCGGCATCGACGCCGTCCTGTCCCCCGAGGGGATCGTCCCGACCTATGCCCGCGAAGGCACCCTCCTCCGCTTCCCCCTCGCCTATGCGACGTTCAAGGCGCCCGAAGCGGAGCGCATCGACCGGATCCTTCAGGCCCTCGCCGAGGCGATCCGCGCTCTCGGCATCCGCCAGTGGGACCGGTGCGGCCTTTGCGAACAGGAAGGCTTCGACACCCTCCGGCTGATGAACGGGGCGGCGATGAAGACCCACGACGCCTGTTACGACCGGCTCATGGCCGAGGTCGAAGCCGCCTGGCGGAAGCAGAATGGCGGTTTCCGCACCCTCTTCAAGGGATATTCCTGGATGGCCGCGGGCGCGTTCCTCGGAACGCTCGTCAACTACTTCGCGCTCGTCTACGGCGAAGTCCAGATCTCGTTCCTCTATGCGCTCGTCCCGCTTTTCGGACTCCTCATGTACCGCGCCTCGAAGGTTCCGCACCGCCGCGAATACCCCTTCATCCTGACGGCGCTTTCGGTCCTGTTCGCAGCCGGGATGATCACCTATGTCTACGGGCTGTACGCCCAAAGCTGGGGGATGACGCTCCTCGCGTTCCTTCGCGACGGCATCCCGGACGTCCCCGACATGTTCTCGATCTATGTCGGCGAAGTCCTCTACGCCGTCATCTTCTGCATCGCGGCGGTCGCCGTCACCTGGCGCCGGATTCCGCGCCCGCATCCCTGAAAAAACAGCACGGGAGTCCCCGCAAGGGCGACTCCCGTGTTTCATATCGTCTGTTTCAGCCGGATCGCGAGCGCCTGGACGTCCGCGGGGTTGACGCCGCTGATGCGGGCGGCCTGCCCGAGCGTCAGCGGCCGGATCTTCTTCAGCTTGACGCGCGCCTCGAGGGCGAGGTTGTGGAGGTCGTAGTCGAAGTCGGCCGGGATCGATACCTGTTCCTGCCGCGCGAGCAGGGCGGCCTCGCGGACCGCCTTCCGGATGTATCCCTCGTAGGTGACCTCGATCTCGATCCGTTCGGCCTCGTCGCCGCCGACGCGGGGTACGTCACCGGCGATCGCGATCACGTCGGCGTACCCGAGTTCGGGACGCTTCAGGAGGTCGCGGAGGGTCGTCTTCTCCTTCAGTTCGCCGGAACCTTTCGCCTTCAGCGCGGCGTTGACCGCCGGGGTCGGCAGGATCGTCGTCGACGCCAGCCGTGCGGTCTCGCGCTCGACCGCGTCGCGTCTGGCCTCGAAACGGGCGTACTGCGCGTCCGGGACCAGTCCGAGGCGAAAACCGTGCGGGGTCAGCCGCAGGTCGGCGTTGTCGTGGCGGAGCAACAGCCGGAATTCGGCGCGCGACGTCAGCATCCGGTAGGGATCCAGGACGCCCTTGGTCACGAGGTCGTCGATCAGGACGCCGATGTAGGCCTCGTCGCGGCGGAGGATGAAGGGCGCTTCGCCGGAGAGCTTCCGGGCGGCGTTGATGCCGGCCATGAGTCCCTGGGCGGCGGCCTCCTCGTATCCCGAGGTGCCGTTCACCTGGCCGGCGAAATAGAGTCCCTCGATCTTCTTCGACTCGAGCGTCGGCCACAGGTCGGTCGCGTGGATCGCGTCGTACTCGATCGCATAGGCGTACTTCGCGATCACGGCGTGCTCGAGTCCGGGAAGCGAACGGACCATTAGGTCCTGGACGTCGTGCGGCATCGAGGTCGAGAACCCCTGGAGGTAGACGACGTCGAGCGAGGCGCTCTCCGGCTCGATGAAGAGCTGGTGACGCTCCTTGTCGGCGAAGCGCACGTACTTGTCCTCGATCGAAGGGCAGTACCGCGGTCCGACGCCCTTGACCAAACCGCCGTACATGGCGGATTTCCGGAGATTCACGGTGATCACCGATCGAGTCTCTTCGGTGGTGTGGATGAGATAGCACGGCCATTCCTTCTCGGGATGGACGAAGGGGGAGTCGGTGTAGCTGAAGCGGTAGCGGAAGTCGTCCCCGGGGGCGACCTCCATCTTCGAGAAGTCGATCGAATCGCGCCGGATGCGCTGCGGCGTGCCGGTCTTGAGGCGGAAGGTCTCGATCCCGAGTTCGCGCAGGTGGGCCGAGAGCCCGACCGAGGGACGCTGTCCGTCCGGCCCCGACGGCGTCGAGGTCGCGCCGACCAGGACGGCGCCCTCCATGTAGGTGCCGGCGGTGATCACGACCGCGCTTGCGCGGCGCTCGGAGCCGTCCTCGAGGACGACGCCGGCGATATGGCCGTCCTCGACGAGGAGGCGGACGACGTAGGCTTCCTCGATCGAAAGGCCGGGCTGGGCGGCCAGGACCGCCTGCATCGCGGCCGGATAGGCGACCTTGTCCGATTGCGCGCGAAGGGCGCGCACCGCCGGCCCCTTGGATTGGTTCAGCATCTTCATCTGCAGGTTGGTGAGGTCGGCGATCTTCCCCATCTCGCCGCCGAGGGCGTCGATCTCCCGCACGATCGTGCCCTTCGCGGGACCGCCGATCGACGGGTTGCAGGGCATCGTCGCGATCATCTTCTTGTTGCCGGTGAAAAGAAGGGTGTCCTTGCCGAGGCGGGCGAGGGCGAGCGCGGCTTCGGATCCCGCGTGGCCGCCGCCCACGACGATGGCGTCATGCATGTCGATCAGCTCCTTTCCCCCCTAGTGTATCGCGTCGGAGGCGGGGAGTAAAGCCTCCTTGGAAGAAAAACGACCGCGGCTGCGGTCGTCAGATGAGTCCGTAATGGCGAAGCGCGTTCTTGACGCCGTCGTCGCCGACGGCCGTGGTCACGTGCACCGCGGCGGCCTTGGCCTCGGGACAGCCGTTGCCCATCGCGATGCCGTTCTTGACCGCCTTGAGCATCGAGACGTCGTTCAGTCCGTCGCCGATCGCGTAGACGTGGTCGGCGGGATAGGCGAGGTAGTTCACGAGCCGGTTGACGCCGTCGGCCTTGAGGTTGCCGGCGAGATTGACGTCATAGCCGAACCGGTTCGAGCGGTTGAAGGCGAGTTCGGGGAACTCGCGCCGGAAGACCTCCGCGTCGCGGTCGGCGAAGACGATCATCGCGAGCACCTCGTTTGTCTCCGGATAGTTCCGGTCGAGTTTGGGGTATTCGATGTCGAAGGCATCGGAGAACTTGTCGACGAGGTCGGTGTCGCGGCGCCAGGCGACGTAGGCGGAGACGCCCTCGAGGACGAGGTCGGCCCCGAGCTCGTCGGCGCGCTTCAGGATCCGGGCAAGGACGTCGCGGGGAATGTAGCGCTCGTAGACGACCTTCCCGCCGTAATGGATGTAGTTGCCGTTGGCGGCGATGTAGTCGGGGATCCCGAGGGTCTTCTCGACACCGTAGAGGAGATGCGGCGTCCGCCCGGTGGCAATCACCGGGGTATGACCGTTCCGCTGCAGTTCGGCGATCGTCGCGATGATCCCGCGGGCGGGCCGGCCGTTGTCGAGCGAGGTTCCGTCAAGATCCAGAAACACGAGTGCCATGTTCCTCACCCTCCATAGAAAAATCCCCCATCAAGCATCTCCACCCACATAGATATCTTACTTAAGGCTGCTTCCGTCAGGACCTGACCTGATTCGTGGACACCTATTGAGTGAAGATGCTTCATGGGAGATTTCCCAAGAAGATTATAACACAATGCGTGCGATTCTCAATCACTTTCGCTTGCGCAGGTCCTTGAAGAAGCGTTTCAGGAGGGCGGCGGACTCCTCCGCGAGAACCCCTTCCTCGACCTGGACCTTGTGGTTGTATTCGTGGTCGAAGAGGTCGATCACGGAGCGGTGCGCCCCCGATTTCGGTTCGCGGGCGCCGTAGACGAGCCGGTCGAGGCGCGCCTGGACCATCGTCCCGGCGCACATCACGCACGGTTCGAGCGTGACGTAGAGCGTGCAGCCCTCGAGGCGCCAAGTGCCGAGCTTGCGGCAGGCCTCGTCGATCGCGGTCATCTCGGCGTGGTTGAAGACGTGTTCGGTCGTCTCGCGGCGGTTGAAGCCGCGGGCGAGGATCGCGTCGTCCTTCACGATCACGCAACCGACCGGGACCTCGCCGATGGCATAGGCCTTCTCGGCTTCGGCCATCGCCTCACGCATGAAGAGGACGTCCCTGTCAGTCATCGCCGTTTCCAAGGGTGTGGTAGTCGCGCGGCTTGCCGGGAATCTCGTGGCAGTGGCGGCAGCGGGCTTCGTAGGTGTCCTTCGCGCCGACGAGGATGATCGGGTCGTGGAAGTTGGCGGGTTTTCCGTTCACGATGCGCTGGGTGCGCGTCGCCGGGGTGTGGCAGCAGACGCAGATGGCGGTGAGCTTGGTGACCTCCTCGGCGATCGCAAGCAGCCGCGGCATGAACGAGAACGGTTCGCCGCGGAAGTCGCGGTCGAGACCGGAGACGATCACGCGCACGCCGTGGTCGGCGAGGTACTCGCAGATCGCGACGGCCTCTTCGTCGAGGAACTGAATCTCGTCGATCGCGACGACGTCGGTGTCCTTCTCGACGTACTTCATGATCTCCGACGCCTTGGAGATGTTGATCGAACGGGTGCGGTTGTTGTTGTGGGAGACGACCTCGTCGGCCGCATAGCGGTCGTCGAGGGTCGGCTTGAAGACGATTACGTTCTGTTCGGCGTACTCGAGCCGCTTGACGCGCCGGATCAGTTCTTCCGTCTTGCCGGCGTACATCGGTCCCGTGATGACTTCGATCCATCCTTCGCGCTGCTTCAGGTACATGGGGTTCCTCCGTGAAGTGGGGCTTGTCGAGTATTATTATACCCACCGGGAACAAAAAAAACCATATTGAATGGTTTTCTTCGGTCGTTATTTGTTTTCGATGTTGTAACGCTTGTTGAACTTGTCGATCCGTCCGTCGGCAGCCGTGAACTTCTGTTTGCCGGTGAAGAACGGATGGCAGTTGCTGCAAGTATCGACGCGCAGTTCCTTGGAGGTGGAACCCGTCTCGAAGGTGTTCCCGCAGGTCGTGCAGGTCACCGTCACCTTGTAATACTTGGGATGAATGCCGGTCTTCATGTGTACTCTCCTTCCGCCATGAGTGGGGTCTCATAGAAAGTGTCTTGACGCAAGCAAGGGTATTATAACAAAGTCGAAGATAAAATGCAAGCGCAATCGTCGCACCGTCGCATCCCTTCGGCGGCGACGGTGTCCCGAGAAAGGAAAAGGCGTCCGGCATCAGCCGGGCGCCTTCGTATTCAGTGGGTGCGACGCCAGCGGGCGGCCGCGATTTCCGCGGTCTTCGCCTTGCGTTCCTGGTGGGCCGCTTCCCGTTGCATCTTGCGGTAGTTCTCCATCCGTTCGGCCGGCAGGCGGCCGTCGGCGATCGCCGCCTTGACCGCGCAGTGCGGCTCGGACTCGTGGGTGCAGTCGCCGAAGCGGCATGACGCCGCGAGTTCCTCGATGTCGGCGAAGGCGGAATCGAAGTCGGCGACGTCGATCTGCAGTTCGCGCATGCCGGGGGTATCGATCACGATCGCGCCGGCGGGCGTGACGAACAGCTGGCGGGAGGTGGTCGTGTGGTGGCCCTTGTCGTCCTTTCCGACGTCTTGGGTCGCCATCACGGCAGTGTCCATGAGGTGGTTCACGATCGTCGACTTCCCGACGCCGGACGAGCCGACGAAGGCGCAGGTTCGACCCGGACGCATCCTGCGGTCGATGTCGGCGTAGCCTTCCCCGGTCCGGTCGGTCGCGGTCAGGATCTCGACCCCGGGGGCGACGGCCATGACCTCGGCGACGGCCGATGCGACGTCGTCGGCGAGGTCGGTCTTGGTGAGCACGACGCACGGCTCGGCGCCGCTCGCCCAGACGACGGCGAGGTAGCGCTCGAGGCGGCGCAGGTTGTAGTTCTCGTTCGTCGACATGCAGATGAAGACGACGTCGACGTTGCTGGCGATGATCTGCCCGGCCGAGGTCATGCCGGCGCTCTTGCGTTCGAGGACGCTCTTCCGCGGCAGGATCGCCTGGATCACCGCGAAGCCGTCCTTGACGTCGACGGCGACCCAGTCGCCGACGGCGGGAAAGTCCGCGGGACCCGCGGACTGGTGGATCATCTTGCCGGACACCTTGGCCGGCAGGGTTCCCTGTTCCGAGATGATGGTATACAGGTCTCGTTCCTGCCCGGATACGCGGGCGGCGGACAGCTCGGAATAGGCTGCCGCGGCCCGGGCGACCTGTTCGGTCCATCCGGGGATCTGAAGATTCAAAGTATTGGTTTCCTCCATTTTTTTCGTGAGTGATGGAGGGTTGAGCGTCAGTTCTGCGTTCCCTCCGTGGTCAGGTCGATGCGATAATATGCGGTATCCGTATGTCTCATGCTCCTCATTCCTTTCCTTGGAGATCGCCGCCGGCGTCACTGCGCCGTCGGTCGCATCCATTATACACCCGTTCGATCGCGAACGAGCCCGGTTTTTTCGCAAAACGAAAGCCGGCACCCTTTTCGGGATGCCGGCGGGAGGATTCAATCCGCTTACGCGCGTTTCGCCTTCTTCTCCTGGTAATGCTTCGGACTCAGGCCGATCGCCTTCTTGAACTCGCCCGAGAAGTGCAGCTGGTTCTTGTATCCGACACGTTCGGCGACGTCTTTGACCAACGCCCTGCGGTCGAGAAGCAGGATGCATGCCTTCTCCATCCGGTACTGCGTCAGATACTGCTTCGGGGAAAGCCCGAGGGTTCCCTGGAAGATGTTGGAGAGATAGTTGGGGGTCAGTCCGACCGCACCGGCGATCTCCGCCACCGTGATCGGAAGCTGGAAGTTACCGGTGATGAATTCTTTCGCCGCCTTGACGTGCTGTTCCTTCGTCGTGACCCGCGAAGCGCGATCGAGACGGTGGTCGGCCATCAGCGAGAAGACGATGTAGGCGTAGCCGAGGCATTTGAGATCGAGGAAGCCGACACGGCCGGCGTTGTCGACGAGTTCGAGGAGCGGACCGCTGAGCGAATCGTCGCGGACGCCGGTGAACAGCGGCGTGGCCGGAGCGATCCCCAAAAGCCCAAGCAGATCGTCGCCCCGCGGACCGTTGAAGCCGAACCAGGCGACGGTCCACGGTTCCTTCTCGTCGGGGATGCCGTGCGCCGTGCTTCCCGCCGGGATGAGGAACGCATCGCCCTTGACGAGATGGTATTCCTTCCCGTCGAGCAGAATGACGCCTTTTCCCGACAGGACGAACCGGAGAAGATGATATTCCTTCGCAACGTCGGGGGGGACGTCCTTCGCCGGCGCGTTCTTCTCCTTGCCCGCCTCGAACAGCCTGAGATCTCCGGCATGGAGCGCATTAAGCGCGGTTTCCCGTCCGGTGTCGATGTCCATGGTCTCATCCCCTTCATCCATGATTGCAGATTCCGATCTTCATCCGTTCGCCGCCGTTAAGCCATCACGACGGCGCTCACGCCAGCGGCCACAGTCCGAGCGCCTTGAGTTCGTGGTAGAGACGCGCGACCGGAAGCCCCATCACCGTGAAGTAGTCGCCTTCGATCCCGCGCACGAACTTCGCTCCGAGCCCCTGGACGGCGTAGGCGCCGGCCTTGTCGAACGGCTCGCCGGAAGCGACGTATCCGTCGATCTCGGCATCCGTCAGCGGATGGAAGACGACCTCGGCGCGTTCGCAGAACGACGTCGAGATGCGCTTCGTGATGATCGCACAGCCGGTCACGACCGTGTGCGTCCGGCCGGCGAGCAGCCGGAGCATCCGCTTCGCGTCGTCGGCCGACACGGGCTTCCCGAGCGGTTCGCCGTCGACGTAGACCATCGTGTCGAAGCCGAGCACGACGCGGTCCCGGTGGCTTCGGAAGACGTCCAGCGCCTTCTTCATCGCGAGGTCGGTCACGACCTCGGCGGGATCCATCGTCGGATCGATCGTCTCCTCGACGTCGCCGAGCACGACCTCGAAGTCCAATCCGAGCATTTCGAGAAGCTGCCGCCGCCGCGGCGAGTTGCTGGCGAGAATGAGTTTATCCATGTCGTTTCCTCCGTCGTGCACGTCATCCACATTATACCATAGGGGACGGCCGTCGGCGGCGCATTTCCACATTGACACCCGCCCCCCACGATTCCATCACCGTGCGCTGATAGAATGATGACATTCGGACGGCCTGAAACGCACCGAATCGGACATTCCATGCGGAAATCGTGATACAATGGATGATATGAACCCCCGCGGGAGGTGATCGCATGTCCATCGTTATCGACCGGAAACTCGTCGCCGACCGCGACCGCATCGTCGTCGCCGTCTCGGGCGGCATCGATTCGATGGTGCTGCTCGACCTCCTCGCCGGTCTCCGGACCCGCCGGAAACTGGACCTGGTCGTCGCCCACGTCGACCATCAGAAACGCGGCGTTTCCGCCGAGGACGCCCGTTTCGTCGAGGAACGCTGCGCCTTCTACGGAATTCCGTTCGAATCGATGCGGCTTCCCGGCGGAACCGGCAACTTCCACGACCGCGCCCGCAAGGCCCGTTACGCCTTCTTCCGCGACGTCGCCAGACGCCGCGGGATGAACAAGATCGCGCTCGCGCATCAGGCAGACGACCAGGCCGAGACGATCCTGATGCGGATCGTCCGCGGTTCCGGTCTTTCCGGTTACGCGGGCATCCCCGCGCGGGCCGACCTGGACGGCGTCGAGATCGTCCGCCCGCTGCTTACGGTCTCGCGCGCCGAGATCGCGGCGTATCAGAAGGAACGCGATCTTCCCTATCGCGTCGACGAATCCAACGCCGAGGACCATTACACCCGCAATCGCTTCCGCCATCACGCGATGCCCGCGATCGCCTTGGAGAATCCCCGCTACCTGCAGAAGTTCGCGCAGTTCTCGACCTACGTCGACGAGGCGCACGACGTCGTCGCAAGGCTCGCGGCGGAATTCATCGCGGCGGACGTCGACGTCGGCGCCGATCTCCTCTCCTTCTCCTCCGCCGCCTTCGCCCGGCTCGATCCGGCCGTACGCAAGGAGACGGTGAAGCGCTGTTTCGACCGGCTCACGGACGACGCGCTGGAACTCTCCTTCGCGCAGATCCTCGCCGCCGATCGGATCGCCACGATCGATCGGCCGCACGCCTCCTACGACCTGCCCGGGGGATGCGTCGTCGAGAAGAACTACGATGTCGTCGCGATCCGTCGTTCGATCGTCGAAACAACCCCCTTCGAGGTGCCGATTCCGGGACCCGGAAGCTATCGGCTTCCCGACGGATCGGTGATCGAGGTCTCGGCGAATCGGGTCGATTTCGATGGAATTCGCACCGAACTGTGTTATAATAATCTAGATTTCCTTTTCCCGATGAGCGTACGCACGCGACGCGACGGCGATCGCATCGCCTTCGCCTACGGCAAAAAGAAGCTGAAGGACCTGTTCATCGACCGCAAGGTGCCGATGGGCGACCGGAACGCGATGCCGCTGTTGATCGGAAAGGACGGGAACGTGCTCTGGATTCCCGCACTCAACATCCGGGCCGCGATCCCGCCGGGACGCGAACGGATCGACATCACCTATCGACGGGGGTAACTGCCATGCTTGAAAAAGACATCGAACGCGTGCTCGTATCGGAAACCGAGATCGAAGCCATCTGCAAGCGGCTCGGCGCCGAGATCACGAAGGACTATCAGGACAAGCGTCCCCTGATCGTCGGCCTGCTCAAGGGCTGCATGCCCTTCATGGCGCAGCTGATCCGCAACATCGACCTCTATTGCGAGATCGAACTGATGGGCGTCTCGTCCTACCACGGCGGGATCACCTCGTCCTCCGACATCCGCATCACCCGCGACCTCGAGGTCACGGTCAAGGACCGCCACATCCTGATCGCCGAGGACATCGTCGACACCGGCAAGACGCTCGACGTCATCGTCAAGCTCCTCTACCACCGCGGCGCCGCCACGGTGGAAGTCGTCACCCTGCTCGACAAGCCCGCCGGTCGCGTGCTCGAGTTCGTGCCGAAGTACGTCGGCACCGTCATTCCCAAGGAATTCGTCGTCGGCTTCGGGCTCGATTACGACGAACTGTACCGCAACCTGCCGTATGTCGGCGTGTTGAAGCCCGAAGTCTACAGGAAATAGTCAGGAGGACCTTCCATGGCCGAATCGAATACCAGAAAACCCTTCGCCGGCAACCGCGGCTCGCACTATCTCATGATCCTGGTGCTGATCGCGATCGCCTTCGCGATCATCTACAGCTTCAGCGCCCCGACGGCGCCGAAGGAACTCCGGAACGACGAGTTCCTCGCCGCACTGACGACCGACAGCGTCGACACCGTCACGATCACGCCCGCCGTCGGCGAACTCAACTACCGCGCCTACGAAGTCACGGGCATGCTGTCGGACGACACCACCTACGTCACCTACCTCGCCAACGACGCCGAATACCAGGAAATCCTCGGGGTCATCGTCGCGAAGAACTCCGACGCCGACGACGCCAACGACATCGCCTACGTCTTCGAGCGCGGCGCGGCGTACAGCCTCTTCGACATCCTCCTGCCGCTGCTCGTGGTCGCCGGCATCGTGATCATGCTCGTGATGATGACGCGCGGCTCGAACAACGCCAACAAGCAGGCCTTCGACTTCGGCCGTTCGCGCGCCCGTCTTTCGAAGAATCAGAAGACGACCTTCGCCGACGTCGCCGGCGCCGACGAGGAGAAGGCCGAACTGGCCGAGATCATCGACTTCCTCAAGGCTCCGAAGAAGTACATCGACCTCGGCGCCCGGATTCCCAAGGGCGTCATCCTGGTCGGCCCGCCCGGCACCGGCAAGACGCTCATCGCCCGCGCCGTCGCCGGCGAGGCGAACGTCCCCTTCTACTACGTCTCCGGCTCCGACTTCCTCGAGATGTTCGTGGGCGTCGGCGCCAGCCGCGTCCGCGACATGTTCAAGACCGCCAAGCAGAACGCCCCGTGCATCCTCTTCATCGACGAGATCGACGCCGTCGGCCGCCAGCGCGGCACCGGCCTCGGCGGCGGCCACGACGAACGCGAACAGACGCTCAATCAGCTGCTCGTCGAGATGGACGGCTTCGGCCACAATTCCGGCGTCATCGTCCTCGCGGCCACCAACCGCGTCGACATCCTCGACCCGGCGCTGCTCCGTCCCGGCCGCTTCGACCGCCAGATCTACATCGGCGTCCCCGACATCAAGGGCCGCGCCGAGATCCTCAAGGTCCACTCCCGCAAGAAGAAGATCAATCCCTCGATCACCTTCGACGAGATCGCCCGCCGCACCCCCGGGTTCACCGGCGCCGACCTCGAGAACGTGATGAACGAAGCGGCTCTCCTCGCCGCCCGCGAGAACAAGACCCAGGTCGAGCTCTACCACATCGACGAAGCGATCGACCGCGTGATGATGGGACCGGCGAAGAAGTCGCGCGTCATGTCCAAGAAGGAACGCGAGTACATCGCGTACCACGAAGCCGGACACGCCGTCATCGGCCTCAAGCTCGAGAACGCGAACATCGTCCACAAGGTCACGATCATCCCGCGCGGCACCGCCGGCGGCTACAACCTGATGCTTCCCGAGGAGGAGCAGCGCTTCCTCCAGACGAAGCAGGGCCTGCTCGAATGGATCTCGGGCCTCCTCGGCGGCCGCGTCGCCGAGGAACTCACCTTCGGCGAGATCTCGACCGGCGCCCACAACGACATCCAGCGCGCCACCGAGATCGCCCGCACGATGATCACCGAGTACGGCATGTCCGAGAGCCTCGGCCCGGTCACCTACGAGCACGACACCGGCGCCGTCTTCCTCGGCCGCGACTACGGCAAGTCGAACCGCTTCTCCGAAGCGATCGCCACCGAGATCGACAAGGAAGTCCGCGCCATCATCCACAACTGCTACGAAAAGGCCAAGAAGGTCATCGGCGACAACATCGACCTCCTCAAGGCGATCGCCGAAGCGCTCCTCAAGATCGAAACGCTGACCAAGGAGGACATCGACGAGATCGTCGCCACCGGCAAGCTCGCCCGCGCCGACAAGCCGGTCGACCCCGCCGTCCCCGCCGCCCCCACCGCGACCGGCGAGGTCGCCCACTAGAATCGACATGCAGGGATACTCGCGGGTATCCCTGTTCGTTTGAAAGGAGTCCATCCATGCGTCTCGACAAGTTCCTCAAGGTCTCCCGCATCTTCAAGCGCCGCACCGTCGCCAAGGACATCTCCGAGGCCGAGCGGGTGCTCGTGAACGGCCGCGTCGCCAAACCCTCCACCGACGTCAAGGAAGGCGACACGATCGTCATTTCCTATGGTCAGAAACGGCTCACGGTCAAGGTCCTTCGGATCGCCGAAACCGTCCGGAAGGAAGACGCCGAAGGCATGTACGCCGTCCTCGCGGAGGAGAAAATCGCTTCCACCGCCGATGGCGCGTTGCGTTAAGGTCCCCCTTACGGTATAATGATGACATGATGCCGGCTTTGGCCGGCACAGAAGTTGGTGCCGATCATGAAAAGAATCCTGGGCGCGCTCGCGCTCATCCTCGGCCTGTCGGCGACGATCGCCTGCACGCCTTCCGAAACCGCATACGACGTCTACGCGACGGTGTACCCGCTCGTCTACCTCGTGAACGAGATCGCCGCGGATACCGGCGTGACCGCCGGGATGGTCCCGGGCATCTCCTCGCACAACCAGGTCGCGGACTGGTCCCCCAAGCAGATCATCGCGATGAAGAACGCCGCCCTCCTCTTCTACGTCGGCGCCAACCTCGACGCCCAGATCGACAACCAGATCGACGGCGTCTTCGAGAACCTGGCGGCGGAAGGCCGTCTGGTCAAGATCGAGAACGCGATCGAGTTCATCGAAGGCGTCGTCCATCATCACGACGACGAAAGCGGTACGACCACCGAACACGAGGAACCCACGACGCTCGGCTACGACCCGCACTTCTGGGTCAGCCCGGAACGCATGATCCTGGTCGCGACGGTCGTGCGCGACCGGCTCGTCTCGGCCTTCCCCGACCTCGCCGCCGCCTTCACCGAAAACCATCTCGCGCTCGTCGCCCGCCTCGAGACGCTCTCGTATGCCTACGAAAACGGCATCGACGCCGGCACGAAGCGGATGATGACCTCGACCAACCTCTACGGCTACCTCAAGGCCGACTACGGGATCGACACGATCTCGATCTCGCCCGGCTACCACGAGGAGACCGAACAGTTCACCGCCCAGCAGAAGCAGGAGATCGTCGACGACGCGATCCTGTACGGGATCCAGTACATCATCTTCGAGAAGAACGCCAGCTCCCCGCTTTCCGAGGCGGTGCTCGCCGCGCTCAACGAATCCGGATTGCCCTATACCGTCGCCAAACTCGACTTCAACATCATGGACACCGTCCCGACGGACGGATCCGATTACATCCAGATCATGTACCGCAATCTCGAAAGCATCGTCACCGCCACCACCCCGACTGTCACCGTCACCAGCCAAGCGAGGTAAGCCCATGGACAATTCAAGACTCACCGAACAGGAAATCGTCCGCCGCGAGAAAGCCGCGGAACTGCAGGCGAAGGGCATCGACCCCTTCGGCACGCGCTTCGACCGGACCCACAACACCGAGACCTTCAAGGCCGCCTTCTCGTCGTATTCGAAGGACGAACTCCATGCCATCGAGAATCCGCCGAAGGTCCGGATCGCCGGCCGCATCATGACCAAGCGCGTCAAGGGCAAGGCGGGCTTCGCCCATCTCCAGGACCAGTACGGGCAGCTCCAGATCTACGTCAAGTTCGACGTCGTCGGCGAAGCGGACTACGACCTCTTCGAGAAGTCCGACCTCGGCGACATCGTCGGCGTCGAGGGCATCCCGATGATCACGAACACCGGCGAGCTCTCCGTCCGCGTCGACCGCTTCATCCATCTGACGAAGGCGCTCCGGCCGCTGCCGGACAAGTTCCATGGCCTCGTCGACGTCGAGGAGCGCTATCGCCGCCGCTACGTCGACCTGATCATGAACGAGGATTCCAAGAAGACCCTGATCCTGCGTTCGAAGATCATCCGCGCGATGCGCGGCTATCTCGACGCCAAGGGCTATCTCGAGGTCGAGACGCCGATCCTCCATCCGATCCTCGGCGGCGCGAACGCGCGCCCGTTCATCACCCACCACAACACCCTCGACATGCCGTTCTATCTCCGAATCGCCCCGGAGCTCTACCTGAAACGGCTGATCGTCGGCGGTCTCGACTGCGTCTACGAGATCGGCCGCCTCTTCCGCAACGAGGGCATGGACGTGAAGCACAACCCCGAGTTCACGACGATCGAGCTCTACCTCGCCTACAGCGACCTCGAGGGGATGATGGATCTTTGCGAGGACCTGATCGTCTCGATCGCGGAAGCGACGATCGGCACGACGTCGATCCAGTACGGCGAGAAGCCGATCAGCCTCGCCCGCGGCTGGCGCCGCGCCCACATGGTCGACCTGATCCGCGAAGAGACCGGCATCGACTTCTTCCAGATCACCGACTTCGAGGCCGCAAAGAAGCTCGCCCTCGATCATCATCTGCGCGTCGAGCCGCAGCATTTCGGGATCGGCCACATCGTCAACCTCTTCTTCGAGGCCTACTGCGAGGAGAAGATCGTCCAGCCGACCTTCGTCTACGGCCATCCGATCGAGATCTCGCCGCTCACCAAGAAGGACCCGAAGGATCCGCGCTTCACCCAGCGCTTCGAGCTCTTCATCGATTCGCGCGAGTACGCCAACGCCTACACCGAGCTGAACGACCCGGTCGACCAGCTCGAGCGCTTCGAGAACCAGCTGAAGGAAAAGGCCCTCGGCAACGACGAGGCCAACGAGATGGACGTCGACTTCGTCGAGTCGCTCGAGTACGGAATGCCACCGACCGGGGGCATCGGCATCGGGATCGACCGTCTGGTGATGCTCCTCACGAACAGCCAGTCGATCCGCGACGTCCTCCTCTTCCCGCACATGAAGCCCCGCAACCCCAACAAGTGACCCATCGAACGTCCCGCCGATCGTGGCGGGACGTTTTCGCTATGGGCGTCGCCGACCCCGGCATGCGCGACCCGTGCTATAATGAAGGCAGGAAACAATCCTCGGAGGCTCCCCATGAACGTACGCAGAATCGCCCGGACCGTGAACGGAACCGCCGCCGTCGACGGCGCCGGCGTCCGTCTCGTCCGCGTCCTCTCCCGCCCCGACGTCGGCCACGCCGACCCCTTCCTGATGCTCGACGCCTTC
Organism: Candidatus Izemoplasmatales bacterium; assembly: GCA_041649275.1. NCBI lineage: Bacteria > Bacillati > Mycoplasmatota > Mollicutes > Candidatus Izemoplasmatales > Candidatus Izemoplasmatales bacterium. The sequence goes on along the minus strand of JBAZNL010000017.1, from coordinate 6,931 downwards.
GATTCGACGGATCCGGAGGATTACGTGAAGGGATTCCCCTGGCACCCCCATCGCGGGATCGAGACGATCACCTACCTGATCGACGGCCACATCGAACACGGCGACTCGATCGGAAACCGCGGAACGATCGGCCCCGGCGAATGCCAGTGGATGACCGCCGGCAGCGGCATCCTCCACCAGGAGATGCCCCGGCCGGCCAAGCGCATGCTCGGTGCCCAGCTCTGGCTCAACCTGCCCGCGAAGGACAAGATGTGCCCGCCCAAGTACCGCGACGTCCGCGCCGGGACGGTGCCCGTCGCGACAAATGGCGGCGCGTCCGTCCGGATCCTCGCCGGCGTCCATGAGGGCATCCAGGGTGCGGTTTCTCCCGACTACGTCGACATCGTCTACCTCGACGTCGGATTGGCGCCCGGCGCGACGTTCCGCCGGCCCGTCTCGAAGACCGCGACCGCGTTCGCCTACCTGTTCGAAGGTTCGTTCGCGGCCGGCGATGCCGGTGCCAAGGCCCGGGACGCCGCCTTCTTCGAGGACGGCGACGAGATCTCCGTCGTCGCCGGCAAGGACGGGGCGCGCTTCCTCTTCGCCGCCGGCGAACCGCTCGACGAACCGATCGCCTGGGGCGGACCGATCGTGATGAACACCCGCGAAGAGCTCCGCACCGCGTTCCGTGAACTCGACGAAGGCACCTTCCTGAAGCGTTAGCACGTTCTCAAACGAATCGAAAAGCCCCCCGCCTAATTTGGTGGGGGGCTTTGTGCAATATAAACGTCGATCAGGCGGCGCTTGGGGCCGCTTCCGGCGCATCGGCCGCTTCGCGGTCGAACTGGCTGTTGTAGAGCGAGGCGTAGAAACCGTTCTTCTTCAGAAGCTCCTCGTGGGTGCCGATCTCGACGATGTCGCCGTGGTCCATCACAAGGATCCTGTCCGCGTTGCGGATCGTCGAGAGGCGGTGCGCGATGATGAAGCTCGTCCGGCCTTCCATGAGCCGGTCCATCGCCCGCTGGATCAGGATCTCCATGCGCGTGTCGACGGAACTGGTGGCCTCGTCGAGGATCAGCATCCGCGGATCCGCGAGGACCGCGCGGGCGATCGTGAGCAGCTGTTTCTGTCCGGCCGAGATGTTCGAGCTCTCTTCGTTCAGGAGGGTGTCGTAGCCTTCGGGAAGGGTCTTGACGTAGTGGTCGATCTGGGCCACGGCGGCGGCGCGCTCGACCTCCGCGTCGGTCGCGTCGAGGCGGCCGTAGCGGATGTTGTCCCGGATCGACCCGTGGTAGAGCCAGGTGTCCTGGAGGACCATCCCGAAGCGTTTCCGCAGGTCGTTCCGGCGGAGTTTCCGAAGGTCGACGCCGTCGATTGCGATCGCGCCTTCGTTCACGTCGTAGAAGCGCATGAGGAGCTTCACGATCGTCGTCTTGCCGGCGCCGGTCGGACCGACGATGGCGATCTTCTGTCCCGCCCCGGCCGTGAAGGAGAAGTCGCGGATGACGGGCTTCTCGGCGTCGTAACCGAACCGGACGTGGTCGAACGAGACCTCGGAGCGAAGACCGTCGACCGGATCCGCGTCGACGGGATCCGGCGTCTCCTCGGGCTCCTCGAGGAGGGTGAAGATGCGCTCGCTGGCGGCGATCGCCGACTGGAGCACGTTCGACTGCGCCGCGATCTGCCCGATCGGCATCGTGAAGGAACGCATGTACTGGATGAAGGACTGGAGCTCGCCGATCTTGATCACGCCGGTTGCGGCGTAGTAGCCGCCGAGGATGGCGACGATCACGTATCCGAGGTTGCCCACGAAGTTCATGATCGGCTGCATGATTCCCGAGAAGAACTGGCTCTTCCAGGCGGCGCCGTAGAGCTGGTCGTTCTTCTTCCGGAAGCCGTCGACGGCTTCCTTCTCACCGTTGAAGGCCTTGACGATCATGTGGTTCGCGTACAGTTCCTCGACCTGTCCGTTGATCGCCCCGAGCGAAGCCTGCTGCTGCTTGAAGTGCTTCTGCGACTTCTTGAAGACGAAGCGGATGATGAAGGCGGCGAGCGGCAGGATGAGGATGGCGACGAGCGCCATCTGCCAGCTGATCGAGAACATCATGATGGCGACGCCGAGGATCGTCACCGCCGAGGTGATCAGCTGCGTGATTCCCTGCGTCAGACTCTGGTTGACGGTGTCGACGTCGTTCGTGACGTGCGAGAGGACCTCGCCGTAGTTGTGGGAGTCGAAGTAGCGAAGCGGGAGCCGGTCGACCTTGGCGCGGATCTCGCGCCGCATCGTGTAGGTGACGTCGTTGGCGACCTTGGTCATGACGAATCCCTGGATGTAGTTGAAGAAGGCGGCGATGAGATAGAGGACGAGCATCTCGACGATGATCAGCCCGATCGCCCCGAAGTCGATGTCGCCGGTGCCGGCGATCTTCTTGAGCAGACCCTCGACGAGCAGCGTCGTCGCCTGTCCGAGGATCTTCGGACCGACGATCATGAAGACCGTGGACAAGAGCGCGAAGAAGAGCACGAAGGCGATCTTGAGGCGGTACGGCTTCAGCCGCCGCAGCAGTTTCGCGGTCGTGCCGCGGAAATCCTTCGCCTTGGCGCCGGCGGGGCCGATCGCCCCGCGGGGGCCGCCCGCCATCATCGGGCGCGGCTGGGTGCTTCGTTCATTCGGATGATCAGACATGGGCGAGTTCCTCCTTCGCGAGCTGCGAGGACGCGATTTCAAGATAGATCGGGCAGGACGACAGAAGTTCTTCGTGCGTCCCCCGGCCGACGATCCGTCCGTTCTCGAGGACGATGATCTGATCGGCGTGCATGATCGTGCCGACGCGCTGGGCGACGATGAGGACGGTCGCATCCGCGGCCGCCGCCTTCATCGCGCGGCGCAGCTTCTGGTCGGTCCTGAAGTCGAGGGCGGAGAAGCTGTCGTCGAAGATCAGGATCGGCGCCGCCTTCGCGAACGCGCGAGCGATCGACAGCCGCTGCTTCTGCCCGCCGGAGACGTTCGCCGCGCCTTCGGAGATCTCGGTCTGGAACCCCTGTTCGGAGGCGTCGATGAATTCGGTCGCCTGGGCGGTCTCGGCAGCGGCGCGGAGTTCCTCCGCCGTGGCGTCGTGACGGCCGTAGCGCAGGTTGCTCTCGATCGTGCCGGAGAGGATCATCCCCTTCTGCGGGACGTAGCCGATCAGCGCCCGGAGGTCGTGCTGGGTCATCGCGCGGACGTCGACGCCGTCGATCGTGATCGATCCTTCGGTGACGTCGTAGAAGCGCGGGATCAGGTTGACGAGCGTGCTCTTGCCGGATCCCGTCGATCCGATGATCGCGGTCGTCTTGCCGGGAAGGGCCTCGAACGTGATGTCCTCGAGAACCTTTTCGTCGGCGTTCCCGAAGCGGAACGAGACGTGGTCGAAGCGGACCCGCCCCTCGACGGAGCCGGTCATCGCGACCGGCTGGTCGGGATCGAGGATCCGCGGCTTCGTCTCGAGCACGTCGGCGACGCGCGCGGCGGACACTTCGGCGCGCGGCCAGAAGATGAACATCATCGCGATCATCAGGAAGGACATGATGACCTGCATCGAGTAGTTCATGAACGCGAGCATGTCGCCGACCTGCATGCCGGAGGCGGCGACCTGGTTCGAACCGAACCAGATGATCGCGACCATCGTGACGTTCATGATCAGCATCATCATCGGCATCATTACGGCGATGACGCGGTTCACGAAGAGCAGCGTCTTCGCGAGATCGCGGTTCGCGCCGTCGAACTTCTTCTCCTCGTGTTCCTGGTTTCCGAAGGCGCGGATCACCATCAGGCCGGTGAGGCCTTCGCGGGTGACGAGGTTGAGCCGGTCGACGAGTTTCTGGGTGAGCTTGAACTTCGGAATCGCGAGCGTGAAGATGAAGACGATCACGAGGCTGACTGCGACGACGGCCGCGGCGATGATCCACGTCATCGACGCGTTCGTCTCGAGGATCATCAGCACGCCGCCGACGGCGATGATCGGCGAATAGAAGAGCATCCGGATCGCGAAGACGACGAGCTGCTGGATCTGGTTGATGTCGTTCGTCGTGCGGGTGATCAGGGATGCCGTCGAGAAGCGGTTGAACTCCTCGTTCGAGAAGGATTCGACCTTCGCGAACGTCGCTTCGCGCAGATCGCGCGCGACGCCCGCGCCGATCCGCGAGGACAGGTAGGAGACGATGACGGTGGCGACGGCGGCGATCAGGGTCACGCCGAGCATCCGGAGACCCGCCATGAGGATGTAGCCGAGCTGCATCGCGGTCATGTCGATGCCGAGCTCCTCGTAGTATTTGGCGGCGAGGACGACGCCGGTCTGCGTTCGAAGCATCGGGTCGACCGCCGCGGCGGATGTCCGGGCGGAAGCGACGAGCGTCGGCCAGGCGGGCGACGCCTGAAGCGAATCCGCCATCGCATAGAGGTTGGCGACGGCGAAGTCGGCGGTGACGTCGAACCCCGACGATCCCGAATTCGTGCCGAGCTGACGCGCGACGTCGATCATGATCCAGACGGCGCCTCCGAAGACCTCGTCGAGACGCGACAGCGTTGCGTCGTCGACTTCCCCGAGACGATACATCGCCGTCGCGGACGTGTCGATCGTCTGACCGCCCACGGACAGCTCCTCGCCGGCGACGACCGGCACGTAGCTGCTTTCGACCAGGGCCGCATCGTCGGCCGAGACGAGCGCGGTGACGAAGTCGTATCCCGCGGCGCTGATCGCCTCGGGAGCGGCGTGATCGATGCCGCTCGCCTGGATCCCGACGTTGACGATGTCGGAGAGATAGGACGGCAGCTTCAGTTCCGCCATCGCCTGGACGAACAGGAGCCCGACCGCGAGGACGAGCGTCAGGACGAAGGGTTTCAGGTATTTCAGAAGCCGCGTCATCGCGTCGCCTCCCCGTCGAGGCCGTCGCCCGCGCGTTCGACGTAGGCGAGGATGCGCCCGAGGATGCGGTCGAAGGCGGCGCTGTCTTCGCTCCCGAGATGCTCTTCGAGACCGTCGAGGAAGCCGTTCGTGATTTCCTGCGCCCGTGCGGACGCGGCGGCGCCGTCCGCGGTGAGGAAGACGCGCGAGACCCGGGCGTCTTCCGGATCCTTCCGGACGGCGAGGAAGCCCTGGCGTTTCAGGAGTTTCACCATCTGCGTGGCGGCGGCGAGACTCACCGAGAAGGTGCGGGCGAGTTCCGTCATCGTCATGCCTTCGCCGCTTCCGCGCCGGTCGATCGCGTACAGCAGCATGCCGAATCCCTTTCCGTGGTTCGTGACGTACTGGCGTCTGGCCAGCACCCTGAGTCGCATCAGCTTGTCGGTGAGCGACGCGTTCAATGATTGCATCATGGTCCTCCGTTACTTTAGGTACTTAATAATCGTGGCCCATTATATCACGAATCCGTGAAAGGTCAAACGATTTGACTTCCGTCGAAAACGAAAGGGGGGCGCGGACCGTCCGATCGGATCCGCGCCCCCCGGTCAAGCCGAAAGGGTCCTAGAACTGCGAGTCGTAGAGCTCGCGGTAGAAGCCGTTTCTTTCCATCAGTTCGACATGGTTTCCCTGCTCGACGATGTCGCCGTCGCGGATCACGAGAATCCGGTCGGCGTTCTGGATCGTCGACAGGCGATGGGCGATCACGAAGCAGGTGCGGCCGCGCATCAGGTGGAGCATCGCGTCCTGGATCCGGCGCTCGGTCTGGGTGTCGACGTTCGAGGTCGCCTCGTCGAGGATGAGCATGCGCGAGTCGAGCAGGATCGCGCGGGCGATCGTGAGGAGCTGCTTCTGCCCTTTCGAGAGGTTCGCCGCATTGTCGCTCAGGATCGTGTCGTATCCGTCCGGAAGCGACGTGATATAGTGGTCGATCTTGGCGTCCTGCGCAGCCCGGACGACCTCCTCGCGGGTCACGTTCTCCTTCCCGTAGGCGATGTTCTCGAAGATCGTGCCGTAGAACAGCCAGGTGTCCTGGAGGACCATCGTGTAGGCGAGCCGAAGGCTCTTGCGGGTCACGGCGTCGATCGGATGCCCGTCGACCGCGATCGAACCGGAGCCGACGTCGTAGAAGCGCATCAGGAGGTTGATGATCGTCGTCTTCCCGGCGCCGGTCGGGCCGACGATCGCGATCACCGATCCGGGTTTGACGGAAAGCGAGAAGTCCTTGATGATCGTCCGCGACGGATCGTAGCCGAAGGCGACGTGGTCGAGGGTCACCGACCCTTGGACGTCCGTGAGCGCAAGCGCCCGCTCGGCGTCCGCCGGTTCGGGAATCTCGTCGATCAGGCGCAGGACGCGCTCCGCGGCCGCAAGCGCCGACTGCAGCTCGCTCACGATGTTGGCGAACTCGTTGATCGGGCCCGAGAACTTGCGCGAATAGAGCACGAAGGAAGAGACGCTGCCGAGCGAGATCCCGCCGGTCATGTAGAGCAGGCCGCCGAAGACGCTGATCAGCGCGAGCGAGAGGTTGTTGATGAAGTTGACGGTCGGACCGGTGATGCTGGCGAACCAGTCCGCGTGGTAGTTGGCGTCGACGGCGGCCTCGTTCTTCTCATCGAAGCGCTCGAGGAAGACCGCTTCGCGGCTGTAGGCCTTGGTCGTCTTCTGGCCGCTCGTGATCTCCTCGACGAAGCCGTTCAGCTCGCCGAGCTTCGCCGAACGCTCGCGATAAAGCGGCCGGACCCGGCGGGCGCGATAGCGCGTGAAGAGGATCGAGGCGGGGATCGTGACGACGAACACGAGGAGCAGGATCGGCGAGATCGTGAGCATCATCAGAAACGATCCGCCGACGGTGAAGACGCTCGTAAGCATCTGCAGGAGATCGTTGGACAGCGAGGCGTTGATCGTGTCGATGTCGTAGGAGATGACGCTGATGATGTCGCCCGTCTGATGCCGGTCGAAGAACCCGACCGGCAGCGAGGCGAGCTTGTCGAAGGCGTCCTTGCGCATCC
>JBAZNL010000016.1 GCA_041649275.1 Candidatus Izemoplasmatales bacterium | reverse complement strand
TCTGCGCTCCGAGATCGCGGAGCTGGGCGCGGGTGATCGTCGCGACCGTCTCCTTCTTGGAGTTCGCGGCGCCCTTCTGGATGTTGCACGCCTTCTTGAGCAGGTCGCTGGCGGGCGGGGTCTTGGTGATGAACGTGAACGATCTGTCGTCGTACACGGTGATCACGACCGGGATCACGCTGCCGACCATGTTCTTGGTCCGTTCGTTGAACTGCAAGCAGAACTGCTGGATGTTCACGCTCGCCTGGCCCAGTGCGGGTCCGATGGGCGGAGCGGGGGTGGCTTTGCCGCCAGCGATCTGCAGCTTGACGACTGTCTTGACTTCTCTTGCCACGAAATGACACCTCCTGAAATTCGTGTGTGGTCTGCGGGCTCCTTTAGAGTCCTCCCATTGTCAACGCGTGCTCTGGACACGCGCTCAAATATTATACAACGACGCCCGCGCCCGTGTCAAGAAATATCTTTGCCGTCGAAACGGGCGCGGAAGGACGTCAAATGTCGTACTTGGCGTTGATCTCCGAAGGCGTCTTGCGGAGGAGCGAGAAGATCGGGATCATGCCGAAGATGACGTTGATCGCGAAGATCCCGACGATGCCGAGGAGGAAGAGGTGAAGCGGGAAGTAGAAGATCGACGAGATCATCCCGAAGGTCTTCTCGATCTCGCCCACGACGTAGGTCATGATCAGATACCCGGGCAGCGAGCCGATCGCCGTGAAGGCGAGGATCTCGGAGACGAAGATCTTGTAGATGTCGCCCTTGGTGGCGCCGATCGAGCGGTAGATGCCGATCTCCTTGATCCGTCCGAGCATCGACGACCGCGTCATGAAGAAGATGTAGACGACGATGCCGCCGAGGGTCACGAGGATCGTCGTGATGCGGCCGGCGACGGCCGCGCGGGTCTCAGCGACATAGCGGCTGCGGGCGGTGCCGTAGGCGTCGGCGGCCTCGTAGTCGAGCGCCGCGATCTCGCCGGCGGCGAGGTCGACGTCGTCGGCATAGAAGAGGAGGCTGGATCCCTCGCCGGAGGAAAGCCGGTTCTGGATCGTCAGTTTCATCGACAGCGAATCGTTGAAGACGTAGCCGTAGGTCTCGTCGCTTTCATATAGGCCGACGATCGTGACCGACGAGCCGGCGATCATCAGGTCTTCGCCGATCGTCATCCCGGTATCCGCGGCCGCGACGATCTCGTCGGACGCGGCGATGTCCGCGCCCGCGACGATGTCGTAATGCCCGGTCGCAGTGCCGTACGGCACGGCGTTGTAGGCGGAAAGGGTCTCCGAGAACGCGAGGATGTTCGCGTCCGTTAGGACCAGGACGGGAGCGTCGGAAGCGACGACGCCGACGATCGTGAGCGGGATTCCGCTCGTGTAGTAGCCGTAGGAGACGGTCGCCCCGAGGAGTTCCTCGTAGGTGTCGACGCCGAGGTCGAGGACCGCCTTCTGCTTCAGGATCGCATCGGCGATCCAGACGTCGACGGCGATCTCGCGGTTGTTCGCGGGCATCGCGCCGGCTTCCATCTCGTAGGTGCCCAGACGCGAGACCGGAACCGGGAACCCCTGCGTGTAGGCGGCCATCGCCTGATTGCCGCTGCCCTGGTAGTAGTCCTCGGCGGTGACGCCGACGGGCAACAGCGAGACGTACGGCGAGACGCCGACGGCGGACGTGTCGGCGACGATCGCAAGGACGTCGGCGTACGACATTCCCTGCTTGATCGTGACGTCGACGAGGTCCTTCCCCGTCGTCATGAACTCGGACGGGTCGACCTTCGTGAGGTTTCCGAAGGAAGCGAGGTTGTAGACGGTGAGCGCGGAGATGAGAAAATAGGCGATCAGGAAGATGCGGCGGAAGAACTTGCGCTGGCCGAGGATCTTGCGGAATCCCGACAGGAGGCTGTCTCGGAAGCGGATGAACGATCCGCGTCCGGCCTCGCGCTCGACCGCGCCGAACTGGGCGAGGTCGAACGACGACTTGGCGATGTCCTCGGTCTCCGGTTTCTTGTAATGTTCCTCGAGGAGGCGGATCTCGGAGTCGTCGGCGAGGTATTTCACCTTGACCGAGGCATCCGCCTTGACATAGAGGGTGTTGTTGAAATGGATGACCTTGAGGTCGATTCCGGCGGGGACGTCGCCCTTGTGGTAGAAGGTCACCGGAACCGGCGAAACGCCCGTCTCCTTCTCGAGGTCGAGGAGGTAGACGTTGCGGTCGTCGACGTGTTCGAGGGTGCGGTTGCCTTCGTTCAGCTCGTCCTTCGCGACCTTTCCGTCGGCGATCTCGATGACCCGGTCGGCGTAGAAGTCGACGAGTTCGCGCTCGTGCGAGACGAGGATCACGAGACAGGTCTGGCTGATCTTCTTGATGATGCCCATGATCTCGAAGGTGTTGTTGGCGTCGAGGTTGCCGGTCGGCTCGTCGGCGAGCACCACCTTCGGGTTCTTGGCGATCGCGCGGGCGATCGCGACGCGCTGCTGCTGGCCGCCGGAGAGCGCCTGGACGTTGCGCTTGCGGAAGTTGTACATGCCGACGCTGCGGAGCACGTAGTTGATGCGCTCCTCGACCGCCTTCTTGTCGAAGAGGCCGGCGATGTTGAGGGCCGCCTCGACGTTCTCGTAGACGGTCTTGTCGACGATCAGGTTGTAGTTCTGGAAGATGTAGCCGACGTACTTGTTGCGTAGCGCGTCGATCCGCTTCGGATCGTAGCGCTCGATCGTCTCGCCGTCGAAGACGATCTTCCCGGAGTCGAAGGAATCGAGTCCGCCGATGATGTTGAGGAGCGTCGTCTTGCCGCATCCGGACGGACCGGTGATGGCGACGAGGCCGACCTCGGGGAACGTCAGGGAAGTGTCGTTCACGACGTGGATGAAGTTCTGCTTGCCTTTGTTGTAGAATTTCTGGACATGGGACAGGGAGATCATCGCCGGCACCTCCTCACTCGGCCTTCAGGGTCCGCTGGACGGACTCCCCGAAGACGCGACGACAGTATTTACCCGAGATCAGAAGCGCCATCCCGATCAGGATCCCGAACAGGATCAGGTACGTGCCGACGTTGTAGTACTTGATGACCTCCGTCAGGAAGGTCTCCTGCGTGTTGAGGGCGATCAGCGTCCCCGCCACGATCGCGTAGGCGACGACCGCGGTGAAGACGTTCTCCAGATAGATGAACGCGGTGATCATCCTCCGGCTCGCGCCGATCGTGCGGTAGATCGCGTAGTCGTGCATCTTGGTGTTGATGATCGCGCGGAAGATCACATAGGTGATGAGGGTGGCTCCGGCGAGCGTGAAGAACAGGAAGAAGCCCGCGGAGAGGATGTTGAGGAGCACGAAGAAGCGCGCGTATTCCTCCCCGCTCTGCGAATCGTACGGGTAGAAGACGGCGAATTTCGGCTCGAGCACGCCATCGCGGATCGCCCCGATCGACCGGATCGTCCAGTCGACGCCGACGTCGCTCTCGGTGAAGGCGCTGACCTGGAAGACGCCGTCGCCAAGGAGCGCCTCCGCCGTCGCGGGATGGATCCGCATCGTGTACTTCCCGTCGATCTGCGCGGGCACGTATTCGAAGTGAATGTCGGAGAACGTCTCGGTCCGGTAGAAGTCGGCGATCGTCAGGGTTCCGTCCGCCTCGCAGACGTCTTCGTCGGGGTCGCAGGACGACGCGTAGTAGGGGGCGTAGACGGTGTCGAGGGGAACCGTCTCGTCAAGTTCGAGGGTATACTGGTTGAAGATGCCGGAAAGCGTGAACGGATCGCCGAGGTTGTCGGTACCCGTAAACGTCGACGCGGCGAACCCGCCGGCGAGGTAGACGTAGGCCGTGACGTCCGCCAGGGAGACGTCGTCGAGCAGAATGAAGTCGGAATAGTACCCCGCCGAGACGTCGAGCGCTTCCGAGGAGACGAGACCGACGACGGTGACGCGATCGTCGGAGGCCGTTCCCCATTCGCGGCCCGTCGCCACGGCCAGGTCCTTGCCGAGGTAGGTGTCGACGTAATCGTCGAGGTAGAGCTCGTTGGTCGCGAGCACGACCTCGTCCGCGGCTTCGGGCATCCGCCCGGCGTAAAGCGTCTCCGCCGTCACAAGGCCGAGCGGGAGCGGGTAGGGATTCAGGTAGTCGTAGTAGCCCCACTCGTTCGCGACCAGCGCCTGGTAGCCGAGGGCGTAGTCGAGGATGAAGTCGTTCTCGACATAGAGCTTCACGTTCGCGACCTCGAGGAGCGAAGCCAGGTCCTCCGGTGTGAAGGCGGTCCGGTCCGCCTTGCGGACGACGACGCGGGTGATCGAGGTGTTGGTGAAATAGTAGTTCCCCCAGTCCTCGTAGTCGCGCATGGAGGCGTTGAAGGCGCCGTAGGCGAGCGCGACGAAGAACGAGAAGACGGCGAACACGAGGATCATCAGGATCGACTTGCGCGGCACCGCCAGAAGGTTCCGGAGGGCGATCCCGAGGTGGTTCGTCGGCGACAGGCGCGTCTCCGCGTCGGCGATCTTGGGAAGATCCCTCTTCGCCGTCGGCCGGACCTCGACGTCCTCGACGATCTCGCCGTCGAAGATGCGGATCTTGCGGGTGGCGTAGTCCTTCACCTGGTCGTAGTCGTGGGTGACGACGATCACGAGCTTGTCTTTGGCGATCTCGTGGAGCAGTTCGATGATCTGCTTCGCGGAGACGGAGTCGAGGTTGCCGGTCGGTTCGTCGGCGGCGATGATCGGCGCGTTCTTGGCGAGCGCGCGGGCGATCACGACGCGCTGCTTCTGACCGCCGGAGAGTTTCGTCGACTTGTGGTGGATGTGCTTCTCGAGGCCGACGCGGCGGATGATGTCCATCGCCCGCGGGCGGATCTCCGTCTTCGGGACGCCGGCCAGGATCAGGGGCGCCTCGACGTTCTGGAGAACGGTGTAGGAGTCGATCAGGTTGTAGTTCTGGAAGACGAAGGCGACGTACTTCTTGCGGAAGTTCTCCATGTCGGCGACGCTGAAATAGGAGGTCTCCTCGCCGTTCAGGTACATCTCGCCCTCTTCATAGGTGTCGATTCCGCAGAGGACGTTCAGAAGCGTGGTCTTGCCGGAACCGGATTCGCCGACGATGGCGACGAATTCGTTCTGCCGGAATTCGAGGTTCACCTTCCGGAGACCGAGCGCGATCACGTTGTTGGAACTGTAGTATTTCGATACGTTGACGAGCTTGAGCATGGGACACCTCGGAAAAAAGACGTCAAAAGGTATTATAACACGAGCGGCGAGGGGTTATCGACCTTGAAAAAGAAAAAGCCAGATTTCTCTGACTTTTTTTACAGGATTACAGAACCTCGATGTCGGCGAAATCGAGTTCGATCGGGGTCTTGCGGCCGAACATCTCGAGCAGGACCTTGACGGTTCCCTTCTCGTCGTTGATGTTTTCGATCGTGCCGATCTGGCCGGTGAAGGCGCCGGTCGCGACCTTGACGTTCTGGCCGATCTTGGCGTTCAGCTTCTGCGCCTGCAGGAGGCCGCACTTCTTCAGGATCGGATTGATCTCCTCGGGAAGCAGCGGAATCGGCTTGGTGCCGCCGCCGGAGGAACCGAGGAAGCCGGTGACGCCGGGGGTGTTGCGGACCACGAACCACGAGTCGTCGGTGACGATCATCTCGATGAACACGTAGCCCGGGAACATCTTGACCATCTTTTCCTTGACGGATCCGTCGGCCTTCTTCTCGGCCTTCAGTTCTTCGGGGATCATCACCTCGAAGATCTTGTTCTCCATCTGCATCGTCTCGATCCGGCGCTTGAGGTTCTCCTTGACGGAGTTCTCAAACCCGGAATAGGTCTGGACGATGTACCACAAACGTTTGTTTTCCATCGCAGGGCCCTTCGCCTAGAGGGTATAGAGCCACTTGAACAGCGGATCGAGGGCGAAACCGTAGAGCGTGAAGACGATGATCAGGAACACGAGGAAGCCGAACACGCGGATCGTGTCGACGCCGAGTTCCTTGCCGGTCGGCCAGGAGACCTTCTTCATCTCCGACACCGACGGACGGATCACCGGGATCGCGAGGAAGACGATGACGAGCGCGCCGACGAGGATCAGGAAGACGCCGGTGAGGATCCGCTTCAGGTCGGTCTCGAAGAAGAAGTCGATGAACGCGTAGCCCGAGCTGCCGAGGGCGACGGTGAGGTCGGTGGAACCGAACTTGCCGAGGATGATGTAGACGCCGTAGAGGATCAGGACCGGGCTCAGGATGGCGAGCAGCCAGTTCTCGAACGCATATTCCTTCTTCAGGATTTCCATGATGCGGGAATGCTTCTCATCCGGGTTCTTGGCCAGCTGGGGCTGGACGGCGGCTTTGACTTTCTTGACTTTCTTCTCTTCCTTGACGATCGTGTCGGCCATGGCGGTCCTCCTATTTGCTTTCCTTGTGGAGCGTATGTTTCTTGCACTTGTCGCAGTATTTCATGATTTCGAAGCGGGTTTTCATGTCCGCCGGCCTTTTGATCTCGTAGTTGCGGGACAGGCATTCCTGACAGATCAGAACGACTTTGTCTTTCATCATTTCACCAACTCGCTTGCTTTATTAAATGTATCAAAATAACATTATTTTGTCAAGGAAATCATGGTTCCAAACGCATTTTAATTTTTTTGCGGATGCGTTCCACGGCGTTGTACACCTTTTTCGGCGGAACCGCCATCGCGGCCGCGATTTCGGCGACGGGACGGTTCCGGATCATCCGTTCCTCGAAGATCCGTCTCTCGAGCGGCGAGAGCGTGCCGATGCCGTCCTCGATCTCGTCCTTCGTGTAGTACGTCGCCTCGGTCTCGCGGACCTCGTCGGCGATCAGGAGCGGGAGGCGTTCGGTCATGAAGCGGTTCTGGCGCTGCCTCGTGCGGATCACCGAGATCAGGTGATGCTCCAGGTTGGATTCGAAGTAGCGGGTGAACGACTTGTTCATGCGGTCGTCGAAATGCACGATCGACCGGTGCATGACCATGAGCGCTTCCTGGAACCGGTCGTCGTATTCGGCCGCGAGGTTGAACTTCGCGATCTTTTTCGCAATCAGCCAACGGTACTTCTCGAACATCAGGTTCCAGGCCTCTTCGCTGCCCTGCCTGATCAGATCGATGATCTCGTAGTCGTTGTAATTGCGAAAATCCAACGGGTCATCCCCTCTTCCGCAGAATCTCGAAGACGATGATGCCGGCGGCGACCGAGGCGTTCAGGCTGTTGGCCTTCCCGACCATCGGGATCCGCACCAGGTAGTCGACGCTCTCTCGTATCAGCCGGCCGAGCCCCTTCCCTTCGCTTCCGATGACGACGCAGAGCGGCGTCGAGACGTCGATGTCGGTATGCTTCTTCTCGGCGTCCATCGTCGTGCCGACGATCCAGAAGCCGCGCTTCTTGAGCTTCTCGATGGTCGTCGCGAGGTTGACGACCTCGATCATGTCGACGTACTCGAGCGCTCCCGACGCGACCTTGGCGACGGTTCCGGAGAGTCCGGCGCTCCTGTCCTTGGGAAGGATGACGCCGGTCACGCCGCCCGCTTCGGCGGTGCGGACGATGGCGCCGAGGTTGTGCGGGTCCTCGATGCCGTCGAGCATCAGGTAGAACGGCTTGCCGACGTTCTTGTGCTTTTCGAAGGCCTCGTCGAGCGAAAGCGTCCGATAGTCGTCGACCGTGAGCGCGACCCCCTGGTGGTTGCCGGGACAGGCGCGGTCGAATGCCGCCTTGTCGAGGACCTCGATCGGTACGCCGGCGCTCCGCAGCGTCACGGCGATGTCGTCGTTCGTGCCCCGCTGGATCCGTGCGGAGCGCACCGGCCGGCCGGCGGCGAGGATCTCCCTGCAGGGATTTTTTCCATAGATCGTGACGGGCATGTCGTCGCCCCCCCTTTCATTGTATCACGCGGCGGCGGTTCGGCCGCTGGAAAGAAGCGGCCCGTTCCGGGCGTGAAAAACTCCTCCCGTTCAGAGGAGTTCCTCAACCGCCGCGATCGCGGCGGAAAGCAGTTCGTCGAGGCGTTCGCGGCGGCCTTCGAGGTAGAGGAATCCGAACAGGGCCTCAAGACCGCTGGCGCGATGGTAGGTGGCCGGGTCGGCGTTCTTCGGCGTATGCGAAGCCGGCGCGTTGCGTCCGCGCTTGTAGACGTCCGTCTCCTCCTCCGTGAGGATGTCGGAAAGGAGCCGGTCCGCGGCGGCGGCTTCGCCCTGCGCGGAGGTGAAGCGGATCGCCGCGCGGTGAAGGTCGTCGGTCTTCGTCAGGCCGCGGGCGAGCAGATGCTCGCGGACCCGGAGTTCGTAGACGGCGTCGCCGACGTAGGCGAGCGTCGCGCCGTTGTAGGGGACCACGTCAGACGAGGTCGCGCCGGACCAGTTCGGCGCGGTAGCCGTCTGCCGAAGCAAAGTCCTTCGCCCTCCGGGCGTCCTCCCAGGCCGTGAAGAGCGCGCGTTCCTCGGCGGAAAGGATCCGGAGGTCCGGATCGAGGCCGAGGATGCCGAGCATGTACTTGGCCGCCTCGAGCGCCTCGTTCATGAGGCGGGGATCGGCGGGACGGCGCAGGAGGTTGTTCAGGATCTTGAGGAGGGCATTGAATGCGGTCAGGGCGTTCGGGGTGTTGAAGTCGCTTTCCATCGCCTCGTCGAACCGGGCGACGGTGCCGGCGATCTCCGGATCCTCGACCTTCGCGCCCGGATTCAGGGCGTCGGCGCGGTCGAGCGCATGGAACAGCGTCTGGACGCTCTTTCTGGCCCGTGCCCAGTCCTTCTGGTAGTTCTCGAGGTTCTCGAGCGAGAAGCTGAGCGGCGCGCGATAGTGGGTCGCGAGGAGGAACATGCGGTAGCCGAGGAGGTCGCCCTGGAGGTCCCTCACCTTGATGTCGTTGCCGAGGCTCTTGGACATCTTCTCGCCGCCGATGTCGAGGCGGCCGTTGTGCATCCAGTAGCGGGCGACGCGGTGATGGTCGTGGGCGCAGGCCTGGGCGATCTCGTTCTCGTGGTGCGGAAACATCAGGTCCATCCCGCCGCCATGGATGTCGATCTCCTCGCCGAAGATGTCGTCGATCATCGCGACGCACTCGGTGTGCCAGCCGGGACGACCGACCGAGAACGGCGAATCCCAGCGGATTCCTTCGTCGGTCCTTTTCCAGAGGGTGAAGTCGAGCGGCGATTCCTTCTTCTCGTTCACCTCGACGCGGGCGCCGGCGATGAGGTCGTCGAGCTTGCGGTTGGAGAGGCGTCCGTACTCGTCGAAGCGGGAGACGCGGAAGTAGACGTCGCCGTCCACGAGGTAGGCGTAGCCGGCATCGACGAGTTCCTTGATGTAGGCGACGATCTTGTCCATGTAGCGGGTGACGCGCGGCTGGATGTAGTCGACGTTCGAGCCGAGGGCCTTCACGTCGCGCAGGAAGGCGTCGATGTAGAACTGGCTCACGGCCGCCTCGTCCTTGCCCTCCTCCTTCGCCCTGGCGATGATCTTGTCGTCGACGTCGGTGAAGTTCGAGACGAACCGGACCACATTCCCCTTGGCCTGAAAATATCGCCGAACGACGTCAAAGAAGACGACCGGACGGGCGTTTCCGATGTGGATGTAGTTGTAGACGGTCGGCCCGCAGACGTACATCGAGACGGTTCCCTCGTGGTGCGGGACGAACGTTTCGAGGGCGCCGGTATAGGAGTTGAAGACTTTCATGAGGGCCACTTCCATTCTTCATTGCGTAAGATTATTATACAACAATCGGCCCCGATAGACAACGAAAAGGGCGAAGGCGGGGGCGCGAAGGACCGAAAACCGCACAAGCGGCCCTCGACACGATACGAATGTGGTAGAATGGAGATGGAATCCGCCTCGCAGGGCGGACGGAAACGGAGGAACCCGCCATGAAAATGAAGGAACGGCTCGCGAAGATCGCGCGAAACGTCGGCGACGCCTATCGCGACTTGCGCCGGCACGGCACGGAATTCGTCGCGCTCGCGACGGAAACCAATTTCGTCCGCTTCCGCCTGATGGTGTTCCTGGCGTTCCCGCTCATCGCCGGCACGATGGTCTGGGTCGCCTCCGTCGACCCGGGAAACGATCCCGGGACGGCGCTCTGGCGCACCTGGATCCTGATCATCGACGGCGTCATGATCGTCTCCCAGTTCGCCCTTCTCGGGATCCTGGCGCTGTGTCGCCGCGCCGGCAGGAAGCGCGCGATGGTCGTCCTCCAGTATCTCGGCGTCGGCCTGCTCATTGCCCTCAACGCGGCGAACACGGCCGTCGGCCAGTACGTCAGTCCCAACATCACCGTCTTCATCTACGCCTGCGTGCTCGCCGGCTTCGCGTTCTTCATCCGGCCGACGGCGGCGGCCACGATCTTCGCCGTCAACTTCGTCATCGCCACCGTCGCGATGGGGTATACCCAGACCGATCCGCTCCAGCTGGCGTCGAACCGCATGAACCTGCTCGCGACGGTGACCCTCGGCTTCTTCTTCTCGATCGTCGGGTGGCTGAACTTCATGGCCAAGACGCGCCGCACCGACCTGATCCAGTCGCAGACGAGCGCGCTCGCCAAACTCGCGAACACGGATCGCCTCTCGGGACTGCTGAACCGCGGGGCGATGGAGGACGCGATCCGCGAAGCCTACCTTGCGCAGGCGGAAGACGCGCAGCCGATCCCGATCTTCATCCTCGACCTCGACGAGTTCAAGCTCGTGAACGACGGGTTCGGCCATCCCGCCGGCGACCATCTGATCCGGATGGTGGCCGGAACCCTCCTCCGCGAGGTGCCGAAACCGGCGCTGATTTCGCGTTGGGGCGGCGACGAATTCATGGTCGCCTGTCCGATCCGCTCGATGGCCGAGATCCGCGTGCTCGCCGAACGGGTCCGCGACGTGATTGCCACGACCGGCTATCCCTTCGAGGGCGTCGTGATCCACACCTCCGTCTCGATCGGCGTCTCCCGCATCGACGCGACCTTCGACAAAGGCTACCGCGACGCCGACAAGGCCCTCTATCTGGCGAAGCGCTCGGGCAAGAACCAGGTCAAGACCGTCGACGACCTCCGATAATGCCGTCAAACACGAAAAAAGGCATCCGCGAGGATGCCTTTTTAGGTTGAATATCGTTTTGCTTATTACAGTTTGACGATATTGGCAGCTTGGGGACCGCGGGCGCCGTTCACGACTTCGAAGGAAACCTTCTGGCCGTTCTCGAGAGCCTTGTAGCCTTCGCCTTGGATTGCCGAGTAGTGAGCGAAAATGTCTTTTCCGTCTTCGCCGGTGATGAATCCATAACCCTTTTCTGCGTTAAACCACTTGACCGTGCCGTTCATTTGTAACTGTGTTTCTCCTTTAATTTTATTTTTGATGCTGATAACATTATACATCGGGGATGCTTCGATTGCAAGCGTTATGTGCCCGGAATCGCAGAATTTTCACGCGATTTCATTCCGTTCCTTCGGAACGGTCTTCCACTTCGGCCTCGATCGCCGGCGTCTCCTCGGGGAAGCGGATCCGGTCGATCTGGCCGAATTTCGTCGTGATCTTGCCGACGCGGAGGTTGACATCGCTCGACTGGCGGCCGATCTTCTCGATGTTGATCGAGAGTTTCTCCCATTCCTCGGCGAATTTTCCGAACTCCTTGGTGAGGGAATCGAGCTCCTTCTTGATCTGCGAGGCGTAGAGCGTCCGCTGGTAGTCGATCATTACCGCGAAGTACGAGGAGAGCAGGGGTACGAGGATCGTCGGCGAGACGATCGTGACGTTCTTCTGGTTGGCGTAGTCGATCACGTTCTGCAGTTCCGAATGGATCAGGGTGAGGATCCCGTCGGTGGGCACGAACATGAGCGCGTGGTCGAGCGTCTTCCCGGGGATGATGTACTTCGCGGCGATCGCGGTGATGTGCTTCTTGACGTCGGCGCCGAACGCCTGGACGATCTTCTCGCGCTCTTCGACCGCGAGCGGGTCCTTGCCGAACAGGCGGGCGTAGTTCGCGAAGGGGAACTTCGAATCGATCGCGATCAGCCCGGCGGGGCCGGGGAGATGGACGACGGCGTCGGCGCGGACGCGTTCCGCCTTGCCCTTTTCCTCGCGGATCGTGTATTGGAGTTCATAGAGGTTGTGCTGGACGCCGAAGACGCTGAAGAGCACCTTCTCGAGCTGGTACTCGCCGAACATCCCGCGCGACTGGTTGTTGGTGAGGATGCCCTCGAGGCTGATCATCTGCTTGGAGAGGTCCTCGATGTTCTTCTGGGCGGCGTCGATCACCTGGATCCGCGCGGAGATCTGCGCGAACGTCTGGTTCGTGTCGACGAAACCCTGCTTGAGGCGTTCCTCGACCTTCACGTTGATCGCGCCCATCTGCTTCTCGACGGCTTCCGCCATCGTCTTGAATTCGGCGTTCAGGCGGGCGCCGACGCTGTCGCGGAATTCCGTCAGCTCGCGGTTGACGCTCATCCGGAAGTCGGCGATGTTGGCGCCGGACTTCTCGGCGTTGTCGGAGAGCTTCAGGTTGACCTTGTCGTTGAAGTCGATGATCGCGGTGAAGATCGACTGCGAAACGGCCGACTTCAGGTCGGCGATGCCCTGGCGGGTGTCGCGGGCGAGCGCGTTGAGCTCCTCCCGGTGCGGATCGGCGGCCTTCGGACGCACCAGCAGGTAGACGACCGCGGCGCACGAGAAGACGGCGAGGACGAGGAGGACGACGAGGGCGATTTCGACGAATCCCATCGCTTCTACTCCTCTTCTTTCTTGTTCTTGCCGCGCTTGACGAGGGTGACGACGATGCCGATGACCGTCGTGACGGCGATGCCGATCAACAAGAGTCCGAAAATGGCAGTGAACGTCAGATTTTGCATGGTTCGATCCTCCGATCAGAAGAGTGGGCTGAACAGGTTGAACAGCCCCTGGACGAGACGCTTGACGATGCCGCGACGCTGCCATTCGGTCAGTTCGATCGACGGTGCGCGTTCGAGGTCGGCCGCGAAGGCGGCGACCAGGTCGGCGACGGCCGCGTTTTCGAACACGGCGGTCGCCTCGAAGTTGAGATGGAAGCTGCGTGGGTCGAAGTTGACCGAACCGACCGACGCGATCGCGTCGTCGACGATCAGGATCTTCGAATGGACGAACGTATCGGCGTACTCGTGCACGCGGATGCCGTAGGAGAGCAGGGTTTCGTAGTACGACCGAGTCGCGAAGCCGACCATCGCGTAGTCGCTCTTGCCGGGGACGAGGATGTCGATCCGGACGCCGCTCTGGGCGGCGATCTTGAGCGAAAGCATCATCTCCGGTTCGAGGATCAGGTACGGAGTCGCGATCTTGATCGACCGCTTCGCGGCGTTGATCATCTTGAAGTAGACGTCCTTGATGAGGCCGTTCTCGAAGTCCGGTCCGGACTCGATGATCGCGAAGAGGCCGGGGAACTCCTCGACGGACTTGTCGAGCGGCTTCTCGAGGACGGTGCCGGTGACGTAGTACCAGTCCTTCACGAAGACGTTCTGGATCGAGGTCACGCCGTTGCCGCGGATCAGCACGTGGGTGTCTCTCCAGAAGCCGAAGCGCGGTGAACCGTGGTTGTACTCGTCGCCGAGGTTGAGTCCGCCGACGAAGCCGATGCGGCCGTCGATGATCGTCGCCTTGCGGTGGTTGCGGAAGTTGACGTTGGAGTCCGAAAACGAGAGTTTCTGCGGATCGAAGACGCCGACGACGACGCCCGCCTCGCGAAGGGTTTTCATGTACCGGCGATCAAGGTGCTTGTTCGATCCGAAATGGTCGTAGAGGAGATGGACCTTCACGCCGGCGCGCGCCCGCTCCGCAAGCACGTCGAGGACGGTGCGGCCGATCCCGTCGGTCTTGACGATGTAGAACTCCATCAGGATGTATTCGCGCGCCGCCTTCAGAGCCTCGATCAGGCGGGGGAAGAAGACGTCGCCGTTGTTCAGGATCTCGACGGCCGTGTCCCCGTCGTAGACGGCGCGTCCGGTGTTCGCGCGGATGTAGCGGAAGAGGTCTCCGTAGGGTTGAATGCCGTAATCGGGAGCGGTCGATTCCTCAAGGGCGAGGAAGGCGCGGCTGGCGATCAGCGGACGCGTACGGGTGAGCCGTCCGGTCCGATAATCGCGGGCGAAGACGACGTAGAGGATGATGCCCATCACCGGATTCAGGAGCATGATCAGGATCCAGTGGGACTTCTTGTAGGCGTAGGTCTGCTTCAGGATGATCCGGATCGTGACCAGGACGGAGACGATCCCGAGCAGGATCTCGATCGCGAGCACGGCGATCCAGCTGGGCAGAAGCGAGTTGAGCGAACTGATCGTGATGTACTGCACCGCCGCCGCCGTGTAGACGAAGAGGACGACGATGAAGAGGAGCACGACGAGGAAGATGCGTTTCATCCTGTCCCTCCTTCCGGTCGGCCGATACCCATATGATACCACATCCGTGTGCGGTTGACGTGTTGTTTTCGCGACGGCGCAACGAAAAACCGGACCCCCTCGGGGATCCGGCACGATGCGGAAGGCTATTTCTTTTCGGGAATCCTGTCGACGACCTTGGCCTTCGCCAGGAAGCGGCGGACGGAGTCGACGGCGGACAGGCAGTTCTCGACGGAGGGATACGTCTCACCGGTCAGGATCATCTGGCTGTTGGCGGCGTAGAGACGGAACTGGAACCGCTTCTGCTTGTCCTGCGAGACGCGGAAGTTGCCGGCTTCGACGGCTTTCTTGACGGATTCGAGTCCGGCGACGGCCCCCGATTTGGAGGCATAGCCGTTCGAGATGAACAGGACCTCGCCGTTGGAGGCCTTGAGCGTGAAGGTCCATTCCTTCCCGTCGGACGCGACCTCGACCTTGCCGTTGTCGTTGGGCTCGATCGGATTCAGCTTGACGAGTTCCTCGCGGACTTCCGCGGCGGGCAGTTCGTCGAGCTGCATGATCTTGTCGTTGGCGGCGAACTTCTTGACCGATTCGATCGCCGATGCGGCGCGCGCCTCGGTCTCGTAGAACTCGCCGGTCGAAAGCAGACGCGACTTGTTCGCGGAGAAGAGCAGGAACTGACTGAATCCGCTCTTGTCGGTGTAGACCTCGAAGAGGCCTCCCTCGACGTTCTTCTTGAACGTGTCGATGCCGGCGATGGCGCCGTTTCTGGTCGAGTAGCCCTGGCTCACGACGAGGATCTCGCCGTTGGACGCCTTCAGGCGATACTTGAACAAGCCGGCTTCCGGAAAGACTTCGTATTTGCCGGAATAGCGCCCGGCATTCGTCGCCTTGGGAACTTCGGGTTTCGGCTCGGGCTTCGGCTCGGGCTTCGGCTCGGGTTTCAGTTCGGGTCTCGGTTCGGGTTTCGGCTCGGGCTTGGTTTCTGGCTTGGGTTCCGGTTTCGGTTCCGGTTTCGGTTCCGGTTTGGGCTCGGATTTCGGCTCTGGTTTGGGCTCGGGCTTAGGCTCGGGCTTCGGTTCCGGTTTCAGCTCGACCGGTTTCACGGGAGCCGGTTCGGGCATCGCGGCCGGGATCGGCGCATGCGTCTTGACGGGTTCCGGAGCGACCGC
Source organism: Candidatus Izemoplasmatales bacterium (assembly GCA_041649275.1). NCBI lineage: Bacteria > Bacillati > Mycoplasmatota > Mollicutes > Candidatus Izemoplasmatales > Candidatus Izemoplasmatales bacterium. The sequence continues at coordinate 16,496 of JBAZNL010000016.1, read as the reverse complement.
GGCGACCGGTTTGTTCTTCTTCTTGAACCATTTCGCAAAACACATCGATCATCACCTCTATCCCCATTATAACCAAAAGCGGGGAAAGTGAAAGCGAAAGCGTCCGTATTTCAGATGTTTTCCAGTTTTCGGTCGTACTGGAGACGATAGAGCATGTAGTAGTGACCCTTGTTCCGGAGGAGTTCCTGATGGTTGCCCATCTCGATGATCTTCCCCTTCTGCATCACGATGATCTTGTCGACGTGCTGAATCGTGGAGAGACGGTGGGCGACGATGATCATCGTGCCGATGTTCATCATCTTCGCGAGCGATTCCTGGATCAGTTCCTCGGTCTCGGTGTCGATGTTCGCGGTCGCCTCGTCGAGGATCATCACCGACGGCCGGTGGACGATCGTGCGGGCGAAGGAGAGGAGCTGGCGCTGGCCGGAGGAGAAGTTGTTCCCGCGTTCGCGCACGGGCTCGGCGTACTTCGCCGGCAACCGGTCGATGAAGCGGTCGGCGTTCACGTACCTCGCCGCCTCGACGATGTCGGCGTCGGTGATCTCCTCGTCGCCGAGCCGGATGTTCGACTCGACCGTGCCGGAGAACAAGAACACGTCCTGGAGCATCTGCCCGACCTGCTTGCGGAGCGAACCGATCTCGATTCCGCGGATGTCGACGCCGTCGATCAGGATCCGTCCCTTCTGGATGTCGTAGTTGCGGACGATGAGCGAGAGGATCGTCGTCTTGCCGGAGCCGGTGGCGCCGACGAAGGCGACCGTCTCGCGAGGCTCGACGACGAAGCTCACGTCCTTGAGGATCCAGTCCTCGCCGATGTAGGCGAACCAGACGTGCTCGAACTCGATCTTCCCCCGGAAGACGATCGGCTGCGCGTCGGCGGCGTCGACGACCTCGGGCTTCGTGTCGAGGATCTCGAAGATGCGCTCGCCCGAGGTGAAGGCGGCCTGCATCGTGTCGAACTGTTCGGCGAGCTCCTGGATCGGATCGAAGAACTTGTGGATGTAGTCGGTGAAGGCGTAGAGGATGCCGAAGGAGATGACCCCCTGGATCGCGAGCTTGCCGCCGAACCAAAGCGCGATGATGAGCGCGACGACGTAGAGGAAGTACATGAACGGACGGTAGATCGCGAACGTCGTCATCTGGTTCAGCTGGTACTTCCGGAGCTTCGCGCTGCGCTCGCGGAACTCGTCGAGCTTTTTCGGCTCGCGGTTGAAGATCTGGATCAGCTTCATCCCGGAAAGGTGTTCCGAGAGGAAGGCGTTGATGACCGAGACCTGGGTGCGGACGTTGCGGTAGGCGCGGCGCGTGAACTTGCGGAACACAACCGAGGCGATCGCCACGAACGGCACGACCGCGGAGATGTAGAGCGAGAGCCGCGGCTGCATCACGAACATCGTGATGAACGCGCCGACGATCGTGAGCGAGTTGCGGAAGAGGTTCACGAGGACGTCGGTGTACATCGTGTTGAGGGTCGAGGTGTCGGAGGTGACGCGGGTCACGAGCTTCCCGACGGGGACCTTGTTGAACTGGGAGATGGAGAGCGCCTCGATGTGATCGAAGACGTCTTTCCTGATCGCGTAGATGACCTTCTGTCCGAGCCCCTGCAGAAGCATCGTCTGCTGGTAGGAGAGAAAGCCGTTGACGGCCATGATGCCGACGTAGCCGAGCGAGATCCAGAGGATTCCGCTGAGGTCGATCGGGTCCTGGCCGAGCATGTCGAGCACGCGCGCAAGGAGCAGCGGGCCGACGAGGTCGAGGCCGACGAGGAGGAGCAGGAAGAGCGAGATCGGGATGAAGAGGACGAGATGCGGACCGATGTAGGAGAGCAGCCGCTTGATGATCGTCCAGTCGGAATACTTGCGGGTGCGGATCGAGTCGATGTCGACGAGGGCGGAAGGTCTAGGCATTGCCGTTCCCCCCTTCGATCGCCGCTTCGAGCTGCTGGCGGAGAACCATCTCGGCGTAGAGCGGCGAGGTCGCAAGGAGCTCGTCGTGGGTCCCGGTCGCGGCGACCCGGCCGTCGTCGATGACGACGATCCGGTCGGCGTCCTTGATCGTCGAGATGCGGTGCGCGATCAGGATCGTGGTCTTGCCGGCGCGGAGTTCGCGGAGTCTTCCGAGGACGGCCTCCTCGGTCTTGGTGTCGACCGCGCTGAAGGAGTCGTCCATGATCAGGATCGGCGGATCCTTGATGAGCGCGCGGGCGATCGAGACGCGCTGCTTCTGGCCGCCCGAGAGGGTGACGCCGCGCTCGCCGACGATCGTGTCGTACCGGTCGGGGAAGTCCTCGATGTTCTCGTGGACGTCGGCCGCCGTCGCCATCGCGACGATCGCCTCGTCGGTCGCGCCGTCGACGCCGAAGGCGATGTTGTTTCGGACCGTGTCGGAGAAGATGAAGTTGTCCTGGGGGACGTAGCCGATCGCGCCGCGGATCGTCCTGAGCGGAATCCGCATCAGGTCGACGCCGTCGACGACGACCTCGTTCGACTTCAGGTTGTAGAGACGGAGGAGGACGTCGACGATCGTCGTCTTGCCGGATCCGGTTCGGCCGATGATCCCGACGGTCTGTCCCGCCGCGATTTCGAAGTCGATGTTCCTGAGCACCTCGGCCTTCGTGCCGGGGTACCTGAAGGTGAGGTTGTTGAAGACGATCCGGCCCTTGATGTCGATGTCGGAGACGACGTTCTCGCCGTCGACGATCTCGACCTTCTGGTCGAGCAGGCCGTTGATCCGCTGGAGGCTGGCGTTCGCCTGGGAGCGCATGTTGATGAGGCGGCCGACCGCCATCATCGGCCAGATCACGGTGCCGAAGTAGCCGGCGAAGGTCGCCAGCATGGCGGCGTCGAGCTTCGCCGGATCGCCGTCGGGCAGACCGAAGGTGCGGTAGGCGATGTAGCCGCCGACCGCGAGCATGATGATCCGGATCAGGGTGATGAACATCTGGATCCCGGTATGCATGAGCGTCGAGACCTTGACGAACGACATGTTCTTGTCGTGGTTGTCCTGATTGATTCTGGCAAACCGCCGGATCTCGCGCAGTTCGTTCACGAACGCCTTGATCACGGCGATCCCGTAGAAGTTCTCCTGGGTGAAGTCGAACATGTCCTCGAGCGCCTTCTGTCGGGCCTTGAACTTGGCGCCGGTGATGCGGCTCACGAACGCCGCCATGACCGACACCATGGCGAGCGGGATGACGGTGATGAGGGTGAGGACGGGCTGGAGGACGGCCATCTTGTAGAGCGCGAACGTGCCGAGGAAGAGGACGTCGAAGAACATCAGGATCCCCGGGCCGAACGCCATCCGGACGGCGTCGAGGTCGCTCGTGAAGAGCGCCATCAGGGCGCCGGACTTGTTGTGCTGGTAGAACGTCTGGCTGAGTTTCTCGGCGTGCTCGAACATGGCGTTGCGCAGGTCGTACCCGGTCCGCCAGGAGGTGCCCATGATGCAGATGCGCCACAGGAAGCGGCCGACCACGAGGACGACGGCGATCAGCGCGATGTCGACGACGTATCCCCAGAGGACCGACTCCGTCAGCGTCGCGTTCTCCAGTCCCCGGATGATTCCGCCGATGATCTCGGGAATCTCGAGCTGATAGAAGTCGACCGCGATCAGGGCGGCGATGCCGACCATATACAGCAGGGCGTATTTGAGATAGAGTCTGTTCACATGTCTTCCGAAAAGCATTCGACCACCTCGCAGAGCAACATCATTATTGTATTACAAACCCGTTGCGAAGGCAACCGAATTCCGGATTTATACGCGCGCTCGTGCACGAGCGCTCTGAAGGAAATAAAAAAACACAGGGTGTGGGGTCCTGTGTTTTTTCGGTTCGTTCGTCCTAACGCTTGCTGAACTGCGCGGCGCGGCGGGCCTTCTTGAGGCCGTACTTCTTGCGTTCCTTGACGCGCGGGTCGCGGGTGATCATGCCCGCCGGCTTGAGGATCTTGCGATACTCGGGGTTGACTTCCAAGAGCGCGCGGGTGATGCCGTGGCGGATCGCACCGGACTGGCCGATGATGCCGCCGCCGAACACGTTGACCGTGATGTCGAAGGTGTTCTCGTTCGCGGTGAGGACCAGCGGCTGGGAGATGTCGAGACGCGCGAGCGGCGACGGGATGTAATCCGCGATCGTCCGGCCATTGACGGTGATGACGCCCTTGCCGGGTCTCAGGATGACGCGCGCGACGGCGGACTTGCGTCTGCCGGTGCCGCGATACATAACTGATTTAGCCAATGTCGGTCCCTCCTTATCCCTTGATGACCATGACTTCCGGCTTCTGCGCCGAATGTCTGTGTTCCGGTCCCGCGTACACGAACAGCTTGTCGAACATCTTGTCGCCGAGCTTCGTCTTGGGGAGCATGCCCTTGATCGCAAGTTCAACCATTCTCACCGGTTTCTCCTGGATCATGACCTTTGCCGTCGTCGTCGTGAGGCCCGAGTTGTAGCCGGAATGGGTGTAGTAGAGCTTGTCGTCCCATTTGTTGCCCGTGAGTTCGACCTTCTCCGCGTTGATGACGATCACATAGTCGCCGCAGTCCACGTGGGGCGTGAACGTCGGTTTATGCTTTCCTCTCAGCACGGTGGCGACTTCCGTGGCCAGCCGTCCCAGTCTCTGCCCTGCGGCGTCGACGACGTACCATTTCGTTTCGATCGTTTCCGAACTTGCCATGTAGGTTTTCATTTTGTTTGTCCTCCTTAGGGGTTGGTGTAAGGAGCTTGTGGGATAAACCAAAATGTACCTGTACTATAATATCACCCAAGCGGCTTTTCGTCAACTTTTTTGTGTCACTTGATGAACTTCTTCTTGAAGTTTCCGCGCACGCCGTCGACCCCCGTCATGACGATGAAGGCCTTCGGGTCGATCTCGCGGACGAGGTTCACGTAGGTGTTCATCTCGTGCACGGAGATGATCGTGTAGAGCATCTTCTTCGACTGGAGCGAGTAGAGCCCGGTGGCGTCGACGGCGGTCACGCCGTGCGGCAGCCGCTTGGCGAGTTCCGCGAGGACGTCGTCGGGCGCATCGGTGACGATCTCGAGCTTCATGAAGTTGTACGCGGTGTGGATCTTGTCGATGACGACGGAGTTCATCATCTGGCTGACGATCGTATAGACCGCGATCGGCAAGCCGAAGCGGAAGCCGGCGATCAGGATGATCGCGGCGTTGAAGGCGATCTGGTAGAGGCCGACCGACTTGCCGGTCTTGAGCGACAGGTACTGAAAGGGGATCGTGGTGCCGCCCGATGAGGCGCCGTTACGAAGCAGGATGCCGTTTCCGATGCCGAGCAGGCCTCCGCCGGCGAGGGCGCTTCCGAGCGTGTCGGTCCCCATCACCGGGAAACCGATCGGGAGCGCGAGGAAGAAGGCCGTGAGCGTCACCGACAGGATCGTGTAGACGATGAAGCGGCGCGACAGCTTGAACCAGCCGAAGACCAGAAGCGGGATCTGGAAGCCGTAGATGAGGATGCCGAGGTTGATCCGATAGCCGCCGGTGGCGGCCTCGACGACGTTCACGATCAGCTGGGAGAGCCCGGACACGCCGCCGGTGTAGAGTTTCACCGGGTCGATGAACCAGGCGATGCCGACGACGATCAGGGCCGTTCCGAAAAGCACGGAGCCCAGGGTCCTGAGCTCCTTCTTGAGATTGAACTTCACGGCCGCTCCTAGCTGATGACGGATCCGGCGGGGACGTCGGGCGCCTCGACGAGGGTAAAGCCCTTCTCGCGTTCGGCGCACAGGATCATGCCCTCGGAGAGGACGTCGCGCAGCTTCACCGGCTTCAGGTTGGCGACCACGACGACGCGGCGACCGACCAGTTCCTCCGGCCTGTAGTACTGGGCGATGCCGGAGACGACCTGGCGGACGCGGTCGCCGGTGTCGATCGTCAGGACGAGCAGCTTCGATGCGTTCGGATGCTTGACGCATTCCCGGACGTGGCCGACGACGAGCTCGAGCTTGGCGAAGTCCTCGATCGCGACCTCCGCCTTCTTGACGGGCGCGGGCGCTTCGGCCGGCTTCTGCTGGTTCATCATCGCCTTGACGGCCTCGATCTCCTTCTCGGCGTCGAGCCGCGGGAAGAGGTGGTCGATCGCCTGTTCGACGGCGTAGGTCTCCTTCTTTCCGAAGCCGACGTCGGCGAAGCCGCGGCGGTCGTCTTCGACGCCGAGGGCGGCGAAGATTCGGTCGCACGACCGGATCAGGACCGGACGGTAGAGGATCGTCGCGATCCGGATCGCCTCGAGCAGATGGTAGATCGTCGACTCGAGCGCCGGCTTCAGCGCCGGATCCTTGGCGAGCGTCCACGGCGCGGTCTCGTCGATCAGCTTGTTCGTGCGGGCGACGAGCCGGCTTGTGGCGACGAGCGCCTGGGTGACCTTGAACTCGTCCATCGAGCGGAAGTAGTCCGCCGTCGCCTCCGCGGCGACGGTTTCAAGTTCCTGTTCGAAGCGGCGGGTGGAGTCCTCGTGCTCCGTCTTCCGAACGGTGCCGCCGAAGTACTTGTTCGCCATCGCGACGGTGCGCGAGACGAGGTTTCCGAGGTCATTCACGAGGTCGGTGTTGATGCGGGCGACGTAGTCCTCGGGGGTGAAGACGCCGTCGTTGCCGTAGGGGAGTTCCTTGACGATGTAGTAGCGGAAGGCGTCGAGCCCGTAGCGCGCGACGAGCGGTTCCGGATAGACGACGTTTCCCTTCGACTTCGACATCTTGCCGTCCTTCATCATATACCAGCCGTGCGCGAAGAGGCGGAACTTGATCGGCACGCCGAGCGCCATGAGCATGATCGGCCAGTATACCGCGTGGAAGCGGAGGATGTCCTTGCCGACGACGTGCAGGACCTCGTCACCCTCGACCCAGTACTTCTTGTACAGACGGTCGTCGGGGGTCGAATAGCCGAGGGCGCTGATATAGTTGGAGAGCGCGTCGATCCAGACGTAGACGACGTGCTTCGGGTCGGACGGGACCTTGATGCCCCAGTCGAACGTGGTGCGCGACACGGAGAGGTCGTTCAACCCGGACTTGACGAAGGAGACGACCTCGTTCTTCCGGGTTTCCGGCGTGATGAAGTCGGGGTGCTCGTCGATGTACCGGAGGAGCCGGTCGGCGTACTTCGACAAACGCAGGAAATAGGTCTGCTCCTTGACGATCCTGGTCTCGCGGCCGCAGTCCGGGCAGATGTTCCCATCCTTGATCTGGGTGGCGGTGAAGTACGCCTCGCACTGCACGCAGTAGTGTCCGGAATAGTCGCCGAGGTAGATGTCGCCCTGCCTGATCAGCCGTTCGAAGATACCTTCGACGACATGTTCGTGGCGCGGTTCGGTGGTACGGATGAAATCGTCGTTTTCGATGTCGAGGATCTTCCAGAGCTCCTTCGCCAGCCCGGCGATGTGGTCGACGTGCGCCTGCGGCGTCTTGCCGGCGGCTTCCGCCGCCTGCTGGATCTTGAGGCCGTGCTCGTCGGTTCCGGTCAGGAAGCGGGTGTCGTATCCCCACAGTTTCTTGTATCGCACCAGCGTATCGCAGAGACACGTCGTATAGGCGGACCCGATATGGAACTTGCCGCTCGGGTAGTAGATCGGCGTCGTGATGTAGAATGTCTTCATGTCATTCGCTCCTGACTTTATTCGAACTCCCGGAAAAGGATCCGTTTCTTGACGTCCTGCGCCTTGTCCTTGCCGAGGACGGCGCGGATGATCTCGAGCGCGAACTCGGTGACGCAGCCGGCGCCCGCGCCGGTGACGATGTTGCCGGAGGCGACCGCCGGCTTCATGACCCGGATGCCCGAAGGCATGAACAAGTCGGTGTTGGGGAAAGCGGTGTACTTGACGCCGTCGAGCAGTCCGAGGACGCCGAGTACCGTCGGTCCGGCGCAGATGGCGGTGAGCCACTTGCCGGTCTCGGCGAACTCGCGGACGAGCCGGAGGACGCCCTGGTGCTCGCGCAGAACCTTCGACTGCGCGCCGCCCGGGATCAGGACGCCGTCGTAGTCGGCGACCGAGACGGACGAAAGCGGCAGGTCGACGAGCACCTTCGTGCCGAACGACCCGATGGCCATGTCCTTTTCGAGAACGGACGCGAAATCGACCTGGATGCCGGCGCGGCGCAGGATCGCGGTCGTGCCGAGGGCTTCGATGTCTTCGTATCCGTCGGCGAGCAATGCGACGAACTTCATATGGATCCCCTCCCGTTTCCGGATTTCATTTCTGTTCGAGGTAGGTGCGGTAGACGACGCTCTTGGGGACGCCCATGCGGGCGGCGACCCGCTTCATCGCCTCGGTGCGGGACGATCCCGCCGCGATCAGGTCGTCGACGGCGGCCTTCACGTCGATCGATGGCGCGGGGACGTCGGCCTCGGAGCGGCCGGCGACGACGATCACGTTCTCTCCGACCCACTCGTCGATGGCGGCGAGTTCCGAGAGCATGCCGGTGACGGCCTCCTCGTAGATCTTGGTGATCTCGCGGAGCACGGCGGCGCGGCGGTCGCCGAACGCGCGGTGCATGTCCATGAGCGTTTCCTTCATGCGATGCGGCGCCTCGTAGAAGACGAGCGTCTCGATCCTCCCGGACAGCGCCTCCAGTTCCTTCATGCGCTTCCCCTGCTTGTGGTCGGGAAAGCCGGCGAAGGAGAACGGGCACGGCGGCAGGCCGGACATCGCGAGCCCCGCGAGCGCGGCGTTCGCGCCCGGCAGGGCGACGACGTTATAGCCTTCGGCGGCGGCCGCGGCGGCCGCCTCGAAGCCCGGGTCGGAGATCAGCGGCATGCCGGCGTCGGTCATCAGTCCGACCGACTTGCCTTCGCGGAGGAAACCGACGAGGACGGCGGTTTCGGTCGCCTTGTTGTGCTCGTGGTAGCTGCGGAGCTGCTTGTGGAGCTCGAAGTGGCGGAGCAGTCCCTGCGAGACGCGGGTGTCCTCGGCGTAGAGGACGTCGACCGCACGGATCGTGTCGACGGCGCGGTAGGTCATGTCGCCGAGGTTGCCGATCGGGGTCGGGATCAGGTAGAGCGTCGGTCGGCCGTTCTGGTAGTGCTGTCGGCGTTCCATGGGGATCACTTCTTTCCGGTGCGGAAGATGCCGAGGACTTCTTCGGTGTAGGTGCCGTCGGCTTCGTAGACGTAGAGCGGGTCCGCCATCCGGAGGCCTCCCGGCCTGCCGTTGGCGAAGGCCTCGACGAGCACGGCCTGCGCGGGTTTCCCGCGCTTCGGATAGACGAAGCGGAGGCGCTTGATCGCGAACCGATGGCGGTTCAGGAGCACGATCAGCTCCTCGAGGCGGTCGACGCGGTGGATCATCGTCAGGACCCCGAGGGTCGAGAGCAGGCGCTTCGCCTGCACGACGATCCCCTCGAGGTCGATCTTGACCTCGTGGCGGGCGATCGTGAAGGCGTCGAGGGCGTTCGTGTTCCCGCCGTCCGGGGCGAGCTTGAAGAACGGCGGATTGCACGTGATCAGGTCGATCGAGGAGGATTCGTAACGCTTGTGGAGTTCTTTGATGTCGTCTTCGACGATCTCGACCTGATCTTCGAGACGGTTCAGGGAGACGCTCCTGCGGGCGAGGTCGACCGCCTCGGACTGGATCTCGACGCCGACGATCGGCTTGTCCGTCTTGAGCGAGAGGAAGAGCGGGATCGGGGCGTTGCCGGTGCCGAAGTCCATGATCCGCGCGGTCTTCTTGTACACGTGCGTGAAGTCGGCGAGCAGGATCGAGTCGAGCGAGAAGGCGAACATGTCCTCCCGCTGGACGATCTTGAGGCCGTCGTATCCCATGAGGTCGTTGACCTGGAGGACGGAAGAAGCCATCGGCTCAGCCTTCGAGGTCCTTCAGGTCCTTCTCGGATCCGGCCGCGGCGTCCTCTTCCTGGACGGGTTGGCCGAAGCGGACGTCGGCGACGGGATAGATCTTCTGATTCCCGAAGCCGAAGTCGACCCGAAGGGTCTGGGCGAGGAAGTTGAGCTGGGTGACCCGCCCGCGGCCGTCGGGCGTGTCGACGTAGCTTTCGAGCTTGGGCATCGTGCGGCGGTATTCCTTGTAGTTGGCGTCCTCGTAGTGGATGCAGCAGAGGAGCTTGCCGCAGAGGCCGGAGATGTTGGTCGGATTGAGCGAAAGGTTCTGGTTCTTCGCCATCTTGATCGAGACCGTCTCGAAGTCGCCGAGGAAGGTCGTGCAGCACGTGAGCAGGCCGCAGGGGCCGATCCCGCCGAGGACCTTGGCGCCGTCGCGGGCACCGACCTGGCGGAGCTCGATGCGGACCCGGAACTGGGTCGCGAGGTCCTTGACGAGGTCGCGGAAGTCGACGCGTCCTTCGGCGTTGAAGTAGATGATCAGCTTCGAACGGTCGAGCGTGTACTCGCAGTTGAGCAGCTTCATGTCGAGCTTGTTCTTGGCGACGAACAGGGCGCACTTGCGGAGCGCCTCCGGCTGTTCTTCCTGATTCCGCTGGTACTGCTCGTAGTCGTGGTGGGTGGCGATGCGGATGATCGGCTTCAGCGCCGACACGAGTTCCGACTCGGGGAGCAGCTTCGGATCCTCGGCGCAGAAGCCGAGCTCGTTGCCGCGGACGGTTTCGACGACGACCATGTCGCCGTTCTTGACGTCGAAGCCGGCGCAGTCGAAATAGTACTTCTTGCCGGTGCGGTTGAAGCGCACCGAAATGACCTTATACTGCATGGAGGAACCCTCTTTCCAGATGGGCGAGCAGGCCGTCGAAGGCGAGCCAGCCGTTGATGTTGTAGCGCAGCCTGGACTTGAGCGTGAGCATCCGCTCCAGGCCGTTTTGGATCGTTTTCTGGGTGACGCTGTCCGCAAGCCGCGCGAGCTGCTCCGTCTCGGTCCGGTAGACGATCTGGTCCAGACGGCGGAGTTTGGCGTTGAGCAGATCCTTCTGATACAGGATCATCAGGGTGAGGAAGAAGTCCTTCGCGTCGCGGTCGGGGAGGAGTGCGTCGCGTCTGTCGCGGAACGCGAGCACCATCGACTTCTTCGGCTTGCCGGCCATCTCATAGATCTCGAGGACGAGCCTGAAGGCCGCGACCATGTTCTCCGATTCGCCGATGCGGCAGGCCTCGTCGCAGTTGTTCGTGTACTCGGGGATGACCGCCGCGAGCGCGGGGTCGACGCCGGCCTTGACGAGGTCGGCGCGTACGACGTCCTTGTCGAGGGCGGCGAAATGGATCACCTGCGAGCGCGACACGATCGTCTTGAGGATGGCGTTGAAGCTGTCGGTGACGAGGATCGCGTAGATGTCGGCGCCCGGTTCCTCGAGCGTCTTCAGAAGCGTGTTCCCGGCCTCGGGATTGAGCTTGTGGGCGTCGTTCACGATGTAGACGCGGGGCGCGTCCTCAAGCGAGGTGCGGGCGAATTCGGCGACGATCCGGCGGATCTGGTCGACCTTGATCTGCTCGCCCTCGGCTTCGATCAGAAAGACGTTCGGATGGCTGCCGTGGTCGATGCGGCGGCAGTTGACGCAGGCGTTGCACGGGTTCTCCCCGTCCGGATGGAGGCATAGGAGCCGCTTGGCGAAGAGGGTCGCGGTGTCGAGCTTCTTCGTGCCGCGCGGTCCCTCGAAGATGTAGGCGTGCGCCAGCCGGTCGAGCAGGAAGCCGTTCTTCAGCACCGTTCCCGCCCGGGGCTGGTAGAGCGAGAGGGTCTCGAAATCGTAGAGGGACATCGGGCTACTTCGCGGAAAGCGTCTTCTCGATCAGGCGGATCGCGTCGGCGGCGACATCGGAGATCGGACGCTCGCCGGCGATGCCCCGGATGCGGTCGGGATGTTCGCGCATCAGGCGCTGGTAGCCGTCGTAGATCAGATGATGGAACTCGCGCTTCTCGAGGTCGAGGCGGTTGACCTCGCGGCCCTTGTTCTTGAAGACGCGGGCGAGGCCGACCTCGGGGGTGACGTCGATGAAGATCGTCAGGTCGGGCATGACGTCCTCGATCGCGAACCTGTTGATGGCGAAGACCTCGTCCACGCCGAGGCCGCGGGCGATCCCCTGGTAGACCAGGGAACTGTCGACGAAGCGGTCGCAGAGGACCAGCACGCCCTCGCTGAGGGCGGGGATGATCCGCTCGACGAGATGCTGGCGGCGCGAGGCGGCGAAGAGCAGCGCCTCGGTGCGCGGATCCATCTCGGTATGGGCCTTGTCGAGCAGGATGTCGCGGATCTTCTCGGAGATACGGATCCCGCCGGGCTCGCGGGTGACGAGCACCGGGTAGCCCTTGGCCTTGAAATAGGTTTCGATCTGCGCGATGATCGAGGTCTTGCCGGACCCTTCGGTCCCTTCGAACGTCACGAATTTTCCCGTCATGGTATGCACCCGCTTCTTCTCTATATTATCTCATAGATGGGGCGGTTTTTGAACATTATTGTTTCAATAAATCCGGCCGCTGTGATACAATAGACGAAGAAGGCGAGGTGATCGGATGCTCATCGACATCAACAATCTGACGTTCTCGTACGGGCATAAAACGGTCATCCGCGACCTCTCGCTGACGATCAAACCGGGTGATTTCGTGGTCGTCTCGGGGCGAAACGGTTCCGGAAAATCAACCTTCGTGAAATGCCTCCTGGGCCTCAATCCGGTCGCCAACGGCGTCATCTTCTTCAACCACGAGGATATCAACTACTACCGGAAATGGACTGAAATCGGCTATGTCCCGCAGAAGTTCGACGACTTCAACTACGAGTTCCCGATCACCGTCTCGGAGATTCTGTCGGTCTCGAAACTGCATCGCACCTCGGAGGCCCTCAAACTGAAACTGCTCGACGAGATGGGGATCCTCGAAAATATGAACGACTCCATCAACAGCCTCTCCGGCGGACAGATCCAACGTGTCTTCATCGTCCGGGCGATGCTGAACGGACCGCGCCTGCTGATCCTCGACGAACCGACCGCGTCGATCGACCGCAAGAACGTGGAGTATTTCCGCAAGACCGTGAACCGGCTCCATGCGGAAGGCGTCACGATCATCCTGATCAGCCACGAGCAGTCGCTCGACAACGTCGACTACACCCACGAACTGCGGATGGACACGAACCTCGAGCATACCTACCGCGAACGACCGGCGCAGCCGCCGACGGAGGAGATCGCATGATCACCCTCTCGTTCATCAGCGATCTCTTCACCGAATCGTTCATGCAGCGCGCGTTCTTCGCCGGCATCATGCTCGGCGTCCTCGCGCCGCTGATCGGCTCGATCGTCATCATCCGCCGCCTGTCCTTCATCGCCGACACGCTCGGGCACTTTTCGCTCGTCGGCATCTCGCTCTCGCTCTTCCTCTCCTACTCGCTCGGCAACGCCATGTTCGCCGACCGGCCGCTTCTTCTCGGGATCGTCTTCTCGGTCGTCGGCGGCCTTCTGATCGAGGCCTTCCGGCGCTACTACAAGTCCTACAAGGAAATCTCGATGCCGATCGTGATGAGCCTCGGAACCGCCGTGAGCGCGATCTTCTTCTCCCTTTCGAAGAAGACCGGTTCGCTCTACAACTACCTCTTCGGGTCGATCCTGACGGTCACGGACTATTACATCGTCTGGATCGCGGCGACCGCGATCGTCGTGATCGCGCTCTACTTCGTCTTCTTCCGCCAGATCATCTCTGTTTCCTTCGAGGAGAGCAACGCCAAGTTCCTCGGCATCAACCTCAACTTCTTCCAGCTCGTCTTCATCATCGTGCTCTCGGTGGTCGTCTCGATCATGCTCGAGGCCGCGGGCGTGCTCCTCATCTCCTCGATGATGATCATCCCGGTCGCGGCCGCGATGAAGGTTGGGTGGAGCTTCCGCTCGACGACGATCATCTCGATCCTGTTCTCGGAACTTTCCGTCTTCCTCGGCCTCTGGGGCGCCTACTCCTTCAACATCCCCTCGGGTGCGGCGATCGTCTCCGTCAACATCCTGATCCTGATCCTGATCGCCGTCGTCCGCAGGGCAAGGCTCGCCGCCGTGAAGAAGCACTCGAAACAGGATCCGATAACGGACTCGCACCAGAGCATGTGATCTGAATCAATGTATTTGAACCATAATAAAGCAGCAGGAATCGGAGTGTCGTCCGATTCCTGCTTTTTTTGTTATACATCAAATATAACGCACTTCAGAAGAGCGAAAGAAATGAAGTCCGATTCCGGATAAGCGGAGGTGTAGATGTTACGACGGAACCGGCTGGAACCGGCATTTTTCACCGCCATTTTCCATCATATCCACCTTGACTTTGACACTATCTCAACTTTTTACAACGAGTTTCGGTTGCGCGGTGCGCTCGGTTACTTGAGCCCGGATCAATACCGTCATAGCATGTCCATAAACATGCTGTCCAATTCGGTGTTGCCAAACCAAAACATTCGTGTATTTTGAATTGTTGCTTGGCATGGTTTCTCTTCCCTTCAGTTTGTACCTATATGATACCATTCAGTACCCACTGATTAAGAACCATACCAATCCAAAGGAACAAAGGAATAAACAAGTCCATTTTTGTGAAGTGTCCTTGACTTGGGGTACAGAGTAGAAACAACCCCACTTTATTTTGGGTCTTTCAAATAATGTCGAAGAAGACAATATGATCCATAAATGATTGAAGATGCCCACGTGAGAATCGAGACATTCCATATCAAATGTGAAACGAATGGTTCTACGTTGATGAACAATTCCACACTGCCGGACGCTTTAATCACAGAGGGCAAAATGATACGATCTATAAATTCATAATGCGTCTCTCCACAATCGACCGACTCTGTTCTGACGATTGAATCGTGCCATGAGACGTCATTTGCTGATTCTAGTTGCGCTTCACTTATAAACACCCCATCTTCATCATAGTACATGAGGACATTCCTGTCTTTGGCCGTAATGAGTACCTCAAGTTCCTCGTTCTCGAAATGGATGTATTTCTGACCCCAGAATGGCAAAACGACAAAACTATGAAATGCGCCATCTATGTTATATATGTATATCTTATCGTACATATTATCCAAACAATAAACCCTTTCATTTCCGACCGCGATCTCATCCACTTGGAGTAAAAGGGGCAGATTGCCAGAATCAGTGGATGATGTTGCATTAAGCAAATGGAGCGCCCCAGTAAGAACCGAGCAGATACACATGGCAACAAGCCAGGTCAACACACTTGATTTGGGTTGTCGTAGATACATATTTATATGCCCTCTCTGAACGAGTATGTGTCAATTATCCAAGTATAGGTGAGCGAAGCGTGGCCCTCAAAGGGTATCTTCCCAACTCCAATATTGCAACTTCCAGACCAAGTAGTATATCCATTATCCAGGCTTTTTGACCAATCAACTCCGATTCCTATCGAAACGCCATAGACTGATACTCCCGCCGACGCCCCAACGTTCACATTTCTTCCAGCCAAATCATTGATTGTTTGTGCATTTGAAAACGATAGTGATAATCCAAGAGATACGCCATCTCCGATACAGGCCCCTGTTCCCGGAATCGTCGATGTGATGTATTTTCCGAAATTGCCTTCTCTATCGAGCGCGTATCCTGTCGCGAAAGTGTACTCAAACCCACACCCGGCGAAAAATGAAAAACCCAGTTGAATTGTGTTGATATCGTTTTCGGGGGCAATGGTATCCACGGTCCAAAACACAGCATCAGTGATTGCGCATCCGACGGGATTGATGATCTTTTCAACAAACCATGAATTAACATCATTCCAGAATGAATCCCATGAATTTCCAGTCGCGTCGGTATACATCGCTGGATTGTTCGCGCAGTAGGCGTACATATTGTGGTTCAGCACGTTGCCTTGCTGCCCCGCCAAGCCATCCGCACTGATGAACCTTCCGATCGATGGATTGTAGTATCTCGACTGCAAGTAATACCAGCCGGTCTCCGTGTCATAATAATAGGAACGGTAACGGAACGGGTTGGCGTTGGCGACCCCAAGCCCAGAATCATATTGGTAAATAATGGCGCCCCAGGCGTTGGATTAAGTGGTTTTTAATGAGTGGTTTTGCGTTTTTTCATCTTGGTACCTTTGTTCTGTTTTGAATCCATTCCTTTTCATTCATCATAGCACCTAAACCGCACAAAGGGAAGACACATTACTAAATCTGAATCCGATTGGCGTTTGATAATTCAAGGTCGAGTGGATCCGCTTCCGATTGTAGAAGAGTTCGATATAGTCGAAGAGGTCATCATTCACTTCGTTAAGATCGCGATACGTCCTGCGATAGATCCGTTCTTTCTTCAGTTGAGCGAAGAAGCTCTCGACACAGGAGTTGTCGTAGGGACATCCGCCTCGAGACATGCTGCCATGCATCTTGTATGACGTCAAAGCGTTTTGAAATCCCGCTCCTGCGTACTGGGTTCCGCGGTCGCTGTGGAAGATCGTGCCTTCGGTATCCGGATACCGCCCGACAGCTTCTCCCAACGCCCGCTTCACGAGCTCGGTGTCGATTCGCTGACTCGTCGCATAGCCGATGACTTCACGGTTGTAAAGATCCATGACAACCGCCAAATAGACCCAACCGATCCTGGTCTTGATGT